>JAVEWX010000072.1:0-14683 GCA_034004335.1 Bacteroidales bacterium
CGGTAACCGGTAAAATAATATCTGGAGTAAGACACAGAATATGAGTTATGTAAAGAGCTATAGAGAATTGGAAGTATACAAATTAGCCAGGGATCTTTCAGGGGAAATATTTATTCTTAGTAAGGAGTTCCCTAAGGATGAAATATATTCTCTGACAAACCAGATAAGACGGTCCTCTCGCTCAGTCGGCAGTCAGATTGCTGAGTCCTGGGGAAAAAGACGATATGTAAATCATTTCGTTTCAAAACTTACTGATGCCGACTCAGAACAAATGGAAACACAACACTGGATAGAAGTAGCTGAAGAATGCAAATATATTCCTGCTGAAACATCCGTGAACCTCATTATGAAATGTGAATCTATCGGGAAAATGATACAGGCAATGATTGATAAATCCGACTCATTCTGCAAAATGACAAAATAAATCCTTAACCGAATACCGAACACTGAATACCGATTACCATGAAGCATATAATATCTCTGTTAAGCTTGACGCTGGCTGGCATTTCATTGTTTGCCCAACAAATTCCCTTAAGCGAAAACTACTACATCGACCGCTATTCCCTGGCTCCCTCATACGCGGGTAATCACAACGCCGGATACCTGTTTACCGGATACCGCAGCGACTGGTCGGGTGTGCCGGCCGGACCGAAGACAGTAAGGCTCTCCTTCAGCAACAGGCTCATGGAGAGGGCAGGCTATGGCGGCAAGGTGATATATGACAAGGCGGGCATCTTCCGGCAGCTCTACGTGATGGGCTCCTACTCCTACAGCCTCGAGCTTACAGGCTCCCACTTCCTGATGTTCGGCCTGTCGGCGGGACTCTACAGCAACAGCATCACCATGTCGGAGTACTACGACGACCCGAACTATAACATCGATCCTGCCCTTATAAACAACGACATCAGGTCGCGGCTCAAGTTCATGAGCGACTTCTCAGCAGTGTACCGCCATGAAAATATCGAGGCCGGCTTCCTGTTTACCAACATCACCTTCGGCGAAGCTAATTACAACGAGGTGGAGACGGTTTACAAGCCGCTGGCCAACTTCCAGTTTCATGCAAGCTACGGATGGGATATAGACGACACATGGACACTCACACCACTGGTAATACTGAGAGGCGGAAAATACATAAAAAGCCAGTTTGAGCTGGCCGCCCAGCTGTCATACGCACAACGGTTCCACGGCAGCCTGGTGTTCCGCGATCCCGGCATCATAGGCCTGGGCCTGGGGGCTGAAATAGCCAAAGGACTCAGGTTCGGATACTACTTCAACATGGCCACCAATGTGCAGCTCAACGCCTTTAACTCACACGAGGTAGCCCTGGGAGTCAATATCTTCGATTATCTGAAATAGTTGCCGTGGCCCGACAGGTTACCGGCATCAGTATCCCTGTTCTCTTTTCATCAATGTTGCGGCAAAAACCAGCGCTCCGGCCAGTACACCCGCAATATTGCTTATGATGTCATTTATGTTGAATGAACGGTAGGGAATGAGCATCTGAATCAGTTGCTGCGGGCGTGACGGAAGAGGATGTTCCACACCGACCTGAAGAAATACTTCATATCTGTCAGCAGCGGCCTTCGGTCCCAGGCATCGAGGTAGCGCCTCTCCGACTCCTGTATCTCGTCGAGATTGGCGGGCATGTCGGCATAGTATGGCGGAAGGAGGCCCGGCTTATATTTTATCCTCCGCTCCTGCATCTCCTCCGAATAGAGCTCAAAGTACTGGCGGCTCAGGGGCCTCACACCCACAATCTTCATGTCGCCCGAGAAAAGGTTAATGAGCATGGGCAGTTCGTCGAGCCACACCTTGCGGCAGAAAGCCCCCCAGGTCGTTATCCTGAAATCGTTCCTGAACTTGCCACCCTCCTGAAGCTCGTACAGGTCGTAGACATACTCCTGCAGGTACTCCGAATAGGGGTGCATGGTCCGCAGCTTATACACCTTGAAAGGCCTGCCCCCTTTGCCGATCCTGTTAAGCGCTATCAGCACCCCGTAAACCTGGTTAACGCCATTCACCGGCTCCGATATCTTCTCCGCCTCCACGCACAGCAGGTTACCTATAAATGCTTCCTGTTTTATCCGGAACCCCGACCTGCAAAGCCGGCCGAGGGCTTCCGCACGCGACAGGACCCTGTTCCTGCCATGGGTGAAATAGAGGTAAATACCCCTGGTGAGCCGCAGCTTGGCGAATACCCTGTGGTATATGAAATGAAACAGGTATACTATCCAGTTGATTAACGGGGGATATCTCCTCATCAGCCGCTCCTTCCTCTTGTTCTTGGTCTCGACACAGCACAGGAAATAGCCTCCCTTCTGCAGCTTGTCGTTGATGGCATCGAGGAATTCGTCAAGGCGGCTTATATCATTCATCCTCCTCAGGTTGATGATGTACCCGTAGGACCTCTCCGGCAGACTGGTAATATTGAACACCGTACCGGTGGACAGCATCACCGGGTCGCGGCCGGCCTTGTCGCCTACCATTGACAGTATGCCGCAGGCCATCTCCTCACCCGCCTCGCGGCATGCCGCGTCGATGAGTTCCCTGTGCATATCCTTCCATGCCGTACCGTTTATCACGGTCTCACCTATCTCGCCCACAAGCTCCACCTCACTGGGCATGGCCTGCCGGCCTGCACCGGCAGGCAGTTCGTTCTCCTGCACTATAGCCTTCTTGAATGCCAGGAAGATGGTTCCGGCAATAAGCTCGAGGCCCGTCGCCAGCAACACGGTGCCGAAGACCACCATGCGGGAATAGAAGAAATCGCGGAGTGTGAAGACTATGGTTATTGCCAGCCCCAGGGAGATAATGTTGCTGGTTACAACCCTCAGGAAGAGACTCTTAAGGTTGACTATCATACCCCTGTTCATCTTGCCGTTGATAAGGGATATTAACAGCCATAGCGCTGCAAGCAGTGCGAAAAAAGGAGCATGTGAGGGCAGGTAGTACCGCACCGTGGCCGGTTTAAGCCAGGCCATAAAAAGGAAGGAGAAGGCCAGTATCGCTATATCGACCAGTACGGAAAATACCCTGAAACGCCTTGTCTCCATTCTTTCTCTCCCGGTAAATGAGAATGCTAAATTAACATCTTTGATATATCTGACAATCGAAAAGGCGGCTTGGTTGCACGAATTGTCAGCTTTCTCTGTTGTCTGGCGCATAGCGATGCCGCAGGCTCAGGGCTTCCCGGCAGTCCGGTCGGATTGCCAGCTTCAGGGATTGCTTATCTTTGATGGTTGGTGATAGCTGTTATGGACGCTGGCATAAACATACCCTTCCCTGAGGAGGCTGCCCTGCTAACGCTGTCGGGACTACAGCCGCTGCCCGGCGCCGCGGAGGCGCTGGCCGCTGTTGTCAATCCCGGCCGCTTCGTATGGCTGGCCAACGAACACGGGGTCGCAGCCTTCGTGCTCAGGAACATTACAGCCCTGCAACTGACAGAGATGCTGGCCTCCACCGAGTACCAGAACCTCAGGAACATGTCATTCAAGTCGGTGGCCCGCAATTCATTTATCAACGAATCATTGAAGGAGGCAACGACCATCCTTAACGAAGCCTCCCTGGTACCAGTGCTTCTAAAGGGTTGTGCCCTCGAGCTGACAGTCTACGACAAGGGCGGACTTAGACCCATGACCGATGCCGACATACTGCTTCCCGCCGAAGTCAGCCTGAAAGCATGGCAGCTGCTGCAGGACAAGGGTTTCACGGCTTTGCCTCTCAAGTCGCCGTTACACAGGCTCATTATTATGCACACCGGCAAACACCTCCCCTCTCTCATCAAGGGAGGCTTCTCGCTCGAGATACACCACTCCCTCTTCAGCGGCAGCGATGAACGACTCACTGCCTCAATAATCGAAGGAAGTACTCTGGTTTACCCTGGTGATGGCGAACCGGGCAGGGAAAGAGTTCCTCCGCCTGCGCTGCATTTCCTTTACCTTGTTGCCCACCTGGCTAAGCACGAGGAGGAGGGACACTCTCAGCTGAGACTGTATAACGATCTGGCAGCAATGATAGACCACTACGGAGCCGAAGAAACTGCCGGCAGGGCACTTCACCATTCTGCTGCCGTGAATCTCGAAGGCATTCTGAAGGACAAACTTGGTCTCCTGCGCAGGTACATGGGTGTTAACATGCCACCTGAATATCAGTTTGAGCCCTCAGCGGCTGCCGCTGAGAGGTTCATGGCTATGCTTCAGAAGCCTAAGGACAACACCCCGCAGGACAGGAAAGCCCTCTACCGCGAAAAGGTAAGATCCGTCCCCGGCCTCCACAGGAAGCTTCTCTTCCTCCTCGGCGACATCTTGCCATCTTTCAACTTTATGAAGAAGAGGTACAGTAAAAAATCTGTTCTGGCCATCCTTCCATACTACCTCCTCCGTCCCGGCAAGCTGCTGTGGCTGTTGAATTATGGACGTAAAGACATAAAGACATAGAGGCGTAGGGGGCGTAGAAGGCGTAGAAGGCGTAAAAGGCGTAGGAGGCGTAGGGGGCGTAGGAGTGGTGGCCGGGGAATGGCATCCGGCATCCGGCATCCGGTGACCCAGAACCAAGCCGCAGGCAATTATTGAATCTTTGAATCATTGAATCATTGAATCATTGAATCATTGAATCTTTGAATCTTTGAATCTTTGAATCTTTGAATCTTTGAATCTTTGAATCATTGAATCTTTGAATCATTGAACCGGGGAGCGAAGCGACGAGCTCGCCTAAGGCAATCTTTGAATCAGGAATTTTGAATTTTGAATTTTGAACCGAGCCCGGCAACAGCCGGGCGAGCTCACGACCGAAGGTAAACCAGTAACCGGTAAACCCCGTAGGGGTTGGATATCAATAGAAAAGGGGCCTCCCCTGGATATGTGCCTCGCAGCGAATGAGGTATTGGAAAAAGGTTATCGGTAATCGGTAATCGGTAATCGGTGTCGGTAGCAAAACCCCGTAGGGGTTGGATATCAATAGAAAAGGGGCCTCCCCTGGATATGTGCCTCGCAGCGAATGAGGTATTGGAAAAAGGTTATCGGTAATCGGTAATCGGTAATCGGTGTCGGTAGCAAAACCCCGTAGGGGTTGGATATCAATAGAAAAGGGGCCTCCCCTGGATATGTGCCTCGCAGCGAATGAGGTATTGGAAAAAGGTTATCGGTAATCGGTTATCGGTTATCGGGAATCCGCGGCCGGATAGCTTATGAAGCCCAGGCATAATAAGGCACGACGGATATGTTTTTCCCTTTCAGGGCAAAGGTGTCCTTCTGGTTATGAGTGATTATTACACCCTCCTTCACACCAAAAAAGTCCATCGCTTCGGTTATTCCTGCAATCTCTCTGTCAATGTTATCAGAACTGAGCTGCCAGCAGGCCTGATAGAGAGAGGGTTTCCTGTTGGCCCCGAATACTACAAAATCACATTCTTTCTTTTCTGCGAAATAGCTGATCTTAATTTTCTGCCTTCGAAGATGCATATAGACCATATTCTCCAGCAGCCGCCCGAAATCATTACCAAACGAAACTGAATTGGCTGTTATAAGTCCATTATCGACTGTATATACCTTCTTCGGGTTAACGATCTGAACTTTACTTGAATAGCTGAATCGCGGGACAAAGAAAAACAGGTAAGCATTATTCAGATGGGAAAGGTATTCCATAATGCTCGATGATGAACCGATATCAAATATCTTCCTGAGACTGTTGCCCGTCACCGGTTTGCCTGTTTCAGATACCAGCCAGACAGCAAGTTGTTGCAATACGTTGGTGTTTCTTATGCCGTACCGGAGTGAAATATCACGTACTACAATATCGTTGAAGATGTGCATAAGGATCTCGGGCATTCCTGTTTTAAGCATCTCGGGAAATCCTCCCGAGTTCATATACTCAAGAGCAGATTCAGCAGAGGGAAGTAAATTGCGAAACTCAAGGAACTCTCTGTATGAGAAAGGGAACAATTCCGAAGATATGTGCCTTCCTGTCAATTTGGTTCCCAACTCCCTGCTAAGCATTGATGCATTCGATCCGGTAATAAAAACCTTATACCCTTCGTCCAGCCGGAAGCGTACATATCTTTCCCATCCTTCAATATTCTGTACCTCGTCGAAGAAGAGAGCATCAATTCCTCTGGAAACAACGATTTCGTGCAGGCGATTAAAATCATCCGTGTCGAATCCTGCCAGTCTGGGGTCCTCAAAATTAAGCCATAGAGTTTTTGTCTCAACTGCCTTATTGATCTGCTGCAGAAGGGTGCTCTTTCCACACCTTCTTATGCCGGTAACAATCAATGCATGTGACGTAAGAGATTTAAACCCGGGAAAATCTCTTTTCAATCCGGTATCAATCATTTTGAGCCGCTCAGCCTGTGAGTCAATTACCTCTTCCAGTATCAGCTTAGTCAGCATATCGGCATTGTTTTCGTTTGTAAAGTTAACTAATGTTTGTTAAAATCAAAAACTATTTTCAAAAATACTGTGGCCGGGGGATGACGGCCGGCGGCTGGCATCCGGTAACCCTGAACCCTGAACCGAGCCCCGACTTGTCGGGGCGAGCTCGCGACCGAAGGGAGCAACCCTGAACCCTGAACCCTGAATCCTGAACCCTGATCCTGCGACCGGTGCTGCTTCGCAGCGCATAGGGTATACGTGGTTTTCTGAATATTATTGATTACTTTTGAATATCGTCAACTCCAAAAAGGTAGATTACCAGCGTAATCCCTCTGATAAGAATAAGGTTTTAAGGTTCCTGGAAGAAGAAGCGACTGAAACTGACCTGTAAAATGATCCGACAAATAATAAGGATACTGTCTTCCTGGACGCTGATAATGCTGATACCTCTCACTGCCGGGGCCCAGGTAGTGCCACAGCCGCTGCAGAACACCGGCATATACCGGTTCATTGATGAGCTGGCGGCCGCCGGGGTGGTGAGTGTCAATTCCTCCATCAAACCCTACAGCCGCAAGGAGATTGCTGACTGGCTCTCCACGGCCTTCGAAAACAAAGAATCTCTGACACCCCGCCAGCAGAAGGAGCTGAGCTTTTACCTCCGCGACTTCGGCAAGGAGGCAGGTAACTTCGGCGACAGGGGACGCCGTACCGACCTGCTCTACTACAGCGACGAACTGTTCACCATAACCGTCAACCCTATAGCCGGCGGCGAGGTCCTGCTCAACAGCGCTGGCCATGCCACATACCTCCGCAACGGTGCCGAAGCCCACGCCACACTCAACAACTTCGGCTTCTACGCCTCCCTGCGCGATAACCACGAAAAACCACTGCTGGGCAGTCCTGAATACCTTACCCGGCGACCCGGCGGACATATTAAGGCGGGAACCGACTGGAGCGACATGCGTGCCGGCATATCATACCAGTGGAAGTGGGGAAGCATAGCCTTCGTCAACGACGGCCTGCAGTGGGGCAGCGGTTACAACGGCACCAACATCTTCTCCGATCGCGTACCTCCATTCTTTCAGTACAGGCTCAACCTGCGCCCGGCGAAGTGGCTCGACTTCAACTACTTCCACGGCGCCTTAAAGTCGATGGTTGTCGACAGCACCCGCTCATACACCGTCACCAACAGCTACGGCACCGACTACCGCGAGGTGTACCACACCAAGTATATCGCCGCCAACATGTTTACCTTCATGCCCTTCGAAAGACTACGCATCTCGGCGGGCAACAGTATTATTTACAGCGACTACGGCGTCAACCCCGCCTTCCTGATACCCTTCCTCTTCTTCAAGTCGGTCGACCATTCCATGAACTCGGGCATCGACAACATGAACTCACAGATGTTCTTCGATATCAGCTCACACCAGGTTAAGAACATCCACCTCTACGCCACCCTCTTCATCGATGAACTGTCGGTATACCGTTTCACCGATCCCGACGCCTGGAACTTCTTCAGCTACAAGGCCGGCGCCGCCCTCTACAACCTGCCCCTCGACAACCTCTCGCTGACGGCGGAATTTACATATACCTACCCGCTAACCTTCAGACACTATGTCCCGACGCTCACCTTCGAGTCAAACAGGTACAACCTGGGACACTACCTCACCGATAACGCCCGCGAGTGGTTCCTGTCCCTTAACTACAGGCCGCTGCGAACTCTCGACTTAAAGCTGTGGTTCTCCGATGCCGTCCGCGGTCCCGACTACACCCTGCTGGGCGGTCCCCGCGTGGGCAATCCGCCCCTCGAAACCATTGAGTGGAGCAACCGCTCGGCCGGACTGAGCTTCGACTACCAGGTTATCAACGACCTGTATCTATGGTTCAGCCTGACACACAGTAACATAACCGGCGATGATTCGCTGACACCCGTATTCTTCAGGGGTTCACGAACAACCATCAGTCTCGGTGTCACTGCCGGCTTCTGATGTCGTCTGCAAATAAAATGATACATTAATCGGGTAATGACTTTGTTCCTGAAGTCAGCCTCATCGACATAAGGGATATAGTAATGGGGTGTTGCTGCCGGAACAGAGCATCAGTTGTCTCTGACGCATCGTATTGACAATGCATAGGCCCTGGTTGTTTCGTCATAGCGGTTTATGCTGACGCCTTCATAGCCGATGTAGCGTGTCCATACATTGGGTGAAGTCGACTGGGTGTCGCTCCACCAGATGCCTTTCATGCCGTTACCATCAAATCCTGCCCCTCCGGCATCAACAATGAGCAGTCCACCCGGCTGGGCGTTGAAGCCTGATGCATTCTTCCTGGAAACATAGTCATTGTTGCCTGGCGATCCTGCAATAAATGACTCGTCCCAGCCGCTGACCGACGCCATTGCCTTGGCCAGTTTATTGCCGGTAAGGGATCCGTCAAAATTATACCCGCCGGCAATAAGTGTGTTTACCATGGTGGTCCATTCATCATCGGAGGGAAGGTGCCAGCCGGGAGGACAGGCGTTCACTGCTGCAGGGTAGTTGTAAAGAACACCGTAGGTATTATACATGGGGTTTGCCAGCGCCTCACTCAGAGTGCCATCAAATGAATAAACATAATAGTACGGCGTGGTTTCGGAATAATCCTGGGATGAATTCACCGATGGAAGCCATGCCAGGTTCTCGGCCATCCACCACTGGGTGCCGATTTTTATCCTGGCATATACGCTGCCATCTCGACTGTCGGTGAAGGTTCCCGGGGCATCGTCTTCGGGGGTGGTAAAGAATATCTCACTGCCATATTCTGTTGTCCTGCCATCGGTAATATAGGCTCTCACATAATACTTTGTTTCGGGAACCAAACCTGTGATCTCACTTGTAAATTCTCCGGTGATCCAGGGTTTACCCAACTGCGTTTTAAGTCCCTCAGTGGTTACATCCGGTTCGGTTCCATAGCAATGACCATATTGCGAGGCACCATCTCCCAGGTCAATTATTGTGCCGGTAACCGTGGCACCGTTTATGAGAATAGGTTCTGCGGTGCCCGTTGATACACGCATCTCCCTGCCAGCCTCGCTGCATGAAAAAACTGAAAATGCAACGATCGCGAGTATAACTGGTATGTCCCGGGAGAAGTTACAACCCTTCCCGACTGCTGATTCTTCATTTCTCATGTGCCCCGGTTTAAATCAAATCTCCGTCAATATAGGCTAAATAAATGAAACCTATCAGGAAGCACTGTTAAACACCAGAGAGTAACTCTCTTTCTGCATTTTTTTACTATACAGCCTTCGTGAACCACCCGGAGCGGGAGTAGAGGTGAAAGAAACTACAGTCAGGATTGCCGGCTTTATTTAGCCTTCAGCCCGTTTTTCAATAGAGCAAAGGCGATTGGTGATGCTCTGAAACAGACCGGGATTGTTGTTTATTTGGTATTCTGTGACATATTTCATATATTGCGTTTCATATTTTATGGAATCTGAATTATTATGGATAATCCGTTTCTATTAAGCGGCTACAAATCGCCGGAATACTTCTGTGACAGGGAGGAGGAGACGGCCAGGGTGTTGAATGCCGTAAGCAACCACAGGAATCTGACAATATATTCTCCGCGCAGGATGGGAAAAACCGCATTGATAAAGCACTCCTTCCAATCCATGGCGGGCAGCGGTGAATTCACTACAGTGTATGTCAACATCCTGACAACCACCTCCCCGGCCGATTTCACCGCTACTTTCGGCAGGGCGGTGCTCAGTCCGGCGGCAAGGGATGAAAGCCTTCTGAAAAAAGTAATGAAACAGCTCCCCTCACTTAGGTTAAAACTGTCAATCGACCCTTTGACGGGCGAGCCGGCGATCACCCCTGGAGCCATGGGTACGGCTGAGTCGGAAGAGGCTCTCGACACCATATTCAGGTATATGGCCTCCCGGAAGCAGAAGTATGTCATCGCCATCGATGAGTTTCAGCAGATAGCCGCCTACCAGTATAGACAGACGGAAGTGCTGATAAGAAAGCAACTGCAGGAATCTTCAAATATCAGCTTTATCTTCTCGGGGAGCCGTCAGCACCGGCTTGCGGATATATTGGCAAAACCCGGCAGTCCGCTCTTCAATAGCCCAGAAATTATTCAGACAGGCGCTATCAATCCTGCTGTCTACAAGTCATTCATCAGCGCCAGGTTTGAGGAGGGAGGCCGGTCGGTTTCAGAGGCAGCCCTCGACTATATTGAAGAGATCACCGGAATGCACACATTCTATGTCCAGTATCTCTGCAACAGGCTTTATGACAATGACAGGAAAACAAAAAAGGATAATGTGAAGGAAATGCTGATGCGCATAATTGCCGAGAATGAGCCGGTATATGCCAATTACCTCGCACTCCTCACCCCGACGCAGTTCAGGCTTCTCAAGGCCGTTGCTCTTAACAGGGGTGTAGCCACTCCCACGGCTTCTGAATTCCTTTCGGAATACCGGCTTGGAGCCCCCAGCTCTGTAAGCCAGGCACTTAAGAGCCTTACAGAAAAACAGCTCCTCTACCGGGACGGCAAAATGCATAAACTCACAGATGTCTTCCTGGGGTGGTGGATGGTGTATAGATAATGGCGTAGTGGCGTAAGAGGCGTAGGAGGCGTATAAGGAGTTCCGGGTTCCGGGTTCTTCGTTCCTCGTTTCTCGTTCAGGGTTTAGAGTTGAGAATTAAGGCGTAGAAGGTGTAAAAGGAATTGCGGGTTCCGGGTTCTTCGTTCCTCGTTTCTCGTTCAGTATTTAGGGTTTAGAGTTGAGAGTCAAGGCGTAGAAGGCGTAGAAGGCGTAGAAGGATTTACTGGTTTACTCCCTTCGGTCGCGAGCTCGCTGCGCTCGGTTCCGGATGCCGGATGCCGGACACCGGACACCAGAAACTGATACCTGATACCTGATACCTGATACCCGACACCTATTTATTTCCGTTCATTATCATCGCCCTCAGCGCATCCATCTCTGCCTTAAGGTATTCTATCTCCCCGGCCTTTGCCTTCAGCTCCTCTATCTCCCTCTGCTGCGCTTCAATAAGTTGTTGCTGCTCCTTTATGCCCTTAATCAGAACCACCGATAGTCTATCATAAGCCACGGCCTTGTATCCGTTTTCATCGGTATTTACCAGTTCTGGGAATATTTTTTCAACATCCTGTGCTATGAGACCCAGATGCCTGTTATCGTCAAAACTCATTTCCGGGAACGCCTCCCTGTTCCACGAATATGTTACGGGTTCCAGTTTCAGCAAGTCAGACAAACTGCCATCAACGTCTGTAATTCCGGTTTTGTATCTGACATCGGAGGCTGTCCATGAACCTGTTGCAAAGGCACTACCAATGACATATAACCGGTAAGTGGAACTTGGCACGTTAGTCCCCAGTCCGATATTGCCGTTTTTATTTATGGTAAAATAACTGGTGCTGCTTCCGCTATTCCATATCTCGAAATTTCCTGACCTCGTTCCATTGGATGAACCGGCTATCTGGATTACATATGTTTGAAGACATGAAGAGTTGTATAGTCCGATGGACGTTCTGGAGGTGCTTGTGGAAGCCAGAAACAACGGGACTGACAGATCAGTATTCGAGATCCCAATCCCTAAGGCTGCATTGATTCTCAGACTCCGTGATCCAACTGACATATCTCCATAGATGAATGTGGTACTCTCTGTACCATCCCAGTTATCAATATAGAGTCGGTTGTTGAGAGAAGATAAAGAGGATGGACCTGAGCCATAACCAAGCGTAATATTACCCGTTCCCCTAACGTTTAACCCGCTTCCATCACCTAAAAAAACGTTGTTACTGCCGCTAATATTATTCAGTCCCGATGTCGAACCGATACAAATATTTGAACTCCCTGTGGTTGTAGCTTGTCCTGTGTTCCGCCCTATTAATATATTATTTGTCCCTGAGGTATTTGCAGCTCCGGCAGCATAGCCGAGAAAAACGTTATTGCTGGCATTATTTGCATAACCGGCGTTATTCCCGAGGAAAACATTATTTGAACCTGTGGTATTGGTATAACCCGAATAATAACCAAGGAATACATTGCTCTGACCCGAACTGTTTTTATTTCCGGCCTGATAACCGACAAATAAATTATATGCTCCGGTGGCATTATATCCTGTCTGATAGCCCAGAAAGGTATTGTAGTTTGAATTGCTTAAGTATCCCGACTGATATCCCACAAAAACGTTATTTGAGCCTGTTGTTCCCGAATATCCGCTAAGGTATCCAAGGTACACATTACTGCTTCCGCTTGTGTTCTTCATCCCCGAGCGATAACCAATAAAGGCATTGTAGCCCGCAGTATTTGACTTGCCGGTACCTTTGCCGAGAAATACATTATAACTACTGGTATTCCCGTACCCGGCCGAATCACCCACAAATACATTGCTTTGTACAGCTGTTCCTCTGTAGCCCGCAAGGTTTCCTATAGCAACATTATACGAACCGGTTGTGTTTGAGTACCCCGCCTTGTATCCAGAGAAAAAATTTGCCGTGCCACTTGTGTTCTTCATTCCGCTCTGAAAGCCGATAAATGAATTAAACTGTCCTGTATTTACCTTACCGGTACCCTTACCCAGGAAAACATTATAGCTGTTGGTGTTGGCATAGCCCGCTGAGTCGCCAAGAAATACATTCCCGCTTATCGCTGTTCCTCCATAACCGGCAAAATTTCCAAGAGCAACATTGTTTGATCCGGTCTGGTTTGAGAAACCTGCAAGATAACCAAGGTATACATTGGCTACTCCGGAGGTATTGTTGATCCCGGCCTGATAGCCTACAAATGAGTTATAACTTCCTGTTGCATTGTACCCCGACTGGTAACCAAGGAAGGTGTTGTAGTTTGAGTTACTTCTGTATCCCGCCTGATAGCCAAGATATACATCATGAATTCCTGTGGTATTTGAATACCCGCTCTGGTTACCGATAAAAACATTATTATGACCCGCAGTGTTTTTCATCCCGGCCCTGTAACCCATAAAAGTATTATATGAACCCGTATTTCCTTTTCCGGTGCCCTTGCCCAGAAAAACATTATAATGGTTTGTATTTCCATATCCTGCAGAATCGCCCAGGAATACATTGCTGCTGGCAGTAGTTCCATTATAACCTGCCATATTGCCAATCGCCACGTTGTTCGATCCTGTCTGGTTTGTATAGCCGGTAAGATAACCGAGGAAGACATTGCTCTGACCTCCTGTGTTACCCCTGCCGGCCGTATAACCGATGAAGGTATTGTAGAATCCCGTACTGTTAAACCCTGTCTGGTATCCCAGGAAAGTATTATAGCTGGATGAACCATTGTAACCCGCCTGGTAACCGAGGAACACGTTATATCCTCCCGTGCCGTTGAGATACCCTGCCTGGCGGCCAAGGTATACATTATTTGACCCGGTGGTCACGGAGTACCCTGCGTCATACCCCAGGATGACATTGTTCTCGGCACTAGTCATTCCATAGCCTACCCTGTTTCCAATCATTACGTTGTATGACCCGGCAGAAGCTGCAGGGTATATGCCTCTGCCTGCCTGCATGCCGATGAATACGTTGTTCGAGCCCGAGAGGCTGAACACACCTGCCTGATAGCCAAGAGCCGTATTATAGCTTGAGTTAGTGCTGTAACCTGCCTGAAATCCGTTATAGGTATTATGGGTTCCCGATATATTGGAATTTCCCGACTGGTATCCTATGAATGAGTTGTAGCTGCCGGTAGTGTTATAGCCTGTCTGATAACCAAGGAACGTGTTATAGCTTGAGTTACTGCTGAAGCCGGCCTGGTAACCCAGGAAAAC
Source organism: Bacteroidales bacterium (assembly GCA_034004335.1). Classification (GTDB taxonomy): domain Bacteria; phylum Bacteroidota; class Bacteroidia; order Bacteroidales; family VadinHA17; genus SLNP01. Next base: position 14,177 of record JAVEWX010000072.1, read on the forward strand.
GTTGTGTGTGCCGGTTGTGTTTCCTAATCCCCCTTCATTTCCGATGAATACGTTGTTCTCACCCGTTGTGTTTGATCTGCCCGCATGGTAACCCAGAAGCACATTGTTGCTGCCTCCGGTATTATCAAAACCGGCCTCATAGCCAACGAATGAGTTGTACAAACCGGTAGTGGTCTTTGCACCACTGCTGTGGCCGATGAAATAGTTCTGAGGTGTAAGAGCCGTGAAGTTTACTGCCGGACCCTTCTTCGATTCATCAAAACCTCCAATGGCAAAGCCTCCCTTGACTGCCTTCGTCGGATCGTCACTCACATACATCCTTATACTGTCATTTGTAATCCGCAGGTATTCCTGTCCCGGCACCTTGCTCTCATCAAAGCCGCCTATCGCAAAGCCCCCCTTGACAGCCTTGCCGCCATCCCTGTCGATGTACATCCTTATGCTGTCGGGACTGACAAGCAGGTAGTCGTTGGTAAGGCTCTTGCTCTCATCAAAGCCACCAATGGC
>JAVEWX010000073.1:0-14655 GCA_034004335.1 Bacteroidales bacterium
GTCAGAGAATAGTACACCCATGCCGTGCGCACCGTCAACATGAAGCCAGAGGTTATGCCTTTCGCAGAATCCGGCAATTGCTTCAATATCCACATAGGAGCCTGTCGCTGTAGAGCACGATCCGGCAACTACGGCAGCCACCCTTATGCCTTTGTCAACTGCTTTCCTGTAGGTCTCTTCGAGGCAGTCGGTCTTCATTTTGTATCTGTTGTCTGCCGGAACCGTTATTAAGCTTTCGTCACCGAGACCCATGATCTTTATGTTTCTTGCAACACTGTAATGGGCCTGATCGGTAGCCATAAACCCGGTACGCATGTCACTCCTTATCCCTTCCTCCCATACATTGTAATCAGATTTTACCTGTCTTATTGCCAGCATGGCGGTTAGGTTTCCCGCACTTCCTCCGTGGGTGAATATTCCATCGGAATCAGTCCCATAACCTATCAGTCCGGCAAAATATTTTATCAGATTTTTTTCCATCGCCATTGCCACAGGCCCCATCTCGTAAATTGCTGCCCCGTTATTCAGAAGGGCAGTGCAGAGATGAACCAGTGCCAGGCGTGGCAGCGGGGAGGTTACCTGGTGCCCTATGTAGCGGGGATGATGAAGATGATTGGATCTGTTTACCGCATCCCTGATAAATTCATGAAAAGGTTGATCGTCTCCCTGAATAAAGACCTTCTCGTAGAGGGCCGCCAGTTCATCAGGATCTGCCCATGGAAGTACCGGCGTGTCGGGTCTGTTTGTTACTTCTACCAGGTAATCGGAGAGGAGGTCTATTATCTTGTGACCATCATGCCTGAACTGTTCAGGGTCGAAATGTGCGCCTGAGAATATATCTTTTGACATCGTGTCTGTGATCAGTGTTTTTCGTCGGGAATGTTTATAACAGGAATTCAGCCATCATCAGCTCCCTGTGAAGTTTGTTGAAGAATGAAGCCACCTCCGCCTCCTCTTCATTCCTGTATCGGGCCGATATTGAAGGAATGTCAGCGTGTTTGTTCTTCATCTCATCCTCTGTAATCTTCATAACCCTTTTCCTCAGTGCATATGAAAAGGGACCCTCAGGATTGAAGAAATCGCTGGCAGTTTCGTACCTTGGGGTATGTCTGCCTATGAAGCCGGGAAGGAATCCATAAACCCTTGTCATGTGCTGGTATCTGCTGGTAAGGTTGGGCCTTACCATATCGCTGATCTTTTCCGGATCAACGCCCCGTTTCAGATATATTTCGATGTATCTGTAGATACCTATGTATCCGAATGCATCGAGGTCATCGGCAACGGACAGTATTGTCAGCATTGAATCAGGGGGCGAACTGACTGAATAGTCCTTCCTGTCGTGATTCTCCACTGCACCCAGGATTTCTTCGCGGAGATCAGCCGGAATTTCCATGCCGGCCATAAATTCGGCAGCCATTTCCATTCCTGCTTTACCGTGTGAATGACTGTTGTCAAGAGCCATTCCGATATCATGAGTCATGCAGGCTATCTGTAGCCCGGCAATAAAATCATCGCTGAAGCAGAAGCCGGCATTGCGCAAATGACCTGCGATGCCCATGGCGTGAGCCAATACCCTCAGATGATGCTCCAGATTATGAGAGGGAAGGCTGACGGAACCAAACCTTTCATTGAAAAACCTGATAAGTTTTTCGCCTAAACCTTCGGGTGAAGATTGTCTCAGTTGTTTCACTACCGGCTCCGGGAAGAAAATTACCTGACTATCATGCTTTCGGCGAGATCCAGAATAGTAGTGTCATCTATTGTGACAAACCCGCCGCCGGGACCTTTTTCAATATGGATTCCTACGCTTTGTCCCCTTTCGAAATTCCATCCTCCGAAATAATTTCTTACAGTATCTTCGTTGATGTGCAGCCGGTCAGCGATCCTCTTCACGCTGCCGGCTGGCAAGCTGTCTTTGATCTTGCGCAACTCATTGAAAGTCATTGTTCTGGCCATATAGCAAGTATTTTCGTTCATATATGATTTTCTGGTTTATTCAAAGGTAGCGAATATAAAAGTCAATTCAAAATAGGTAATGTTTTGTGCCAGGTGATGTGTTATTTATTTGAGAAAAAATTGATATTATGTCCTAATTGAAGTAAATTTAATAGGTTAATAACTTGGCTTATGGACCTGGTATTTAAATACAAGTTTCTTAGAAGGATTACTTTATTGGTAGTTTTGCCATGCCTATGGCTTTCCTTGACGGGACAAGAAATAGATACTCAGAAAAATGTATGGATAAGTGTTGGCAACGACGAGGTGCTTTGTTCTTATGATTCGTTTAACAATGTACTGGGTTGCCCTTACCGGGAAGGGATCCTGATTGCAGGTTCGAACAATCAGGGTGCAGTTCTTTTCTACTGGAACGGAATAATCTGGTCTGAGTTATCCAGGCTGACTTTTTCCACTTTTGGAGAATTGTATGATATTGCTGTATATAATGAAGATATTTATTTGGCTGGGACATTCACGGATTGCCAGGAATTAACCGGTGTAAATGGTCTTATAAGGTGGAATGGCAGTATATGGGAAAACCCCGGAGGATGTACTGAACCGGCATTTGCGGCATGTGTTAATAAACTCGAGGTATTTGACAGCTGTCTGTATGCAGGCGGATATTTTACACAAATCAGCGGGGTGAGCGCCAATAACATTGCTTACTATAACGGCAATTCCTGGTCTTCTCCGGGGTCGGGTACGGATAATGCCGTATACGGAATGTATTCCACTGATTCGTGCCTGTATGTAGGTGGAAGTTTTATTAACGCGGGAGGCATTACGGTAAATAACATTGCCTGTTGGGATGGCAACTGGCATTCCCTGGGTTCAGGGATGTTGACTGAGTATGGTGGAATAACTCAGATTTGCGGTAATAAGGATACCCTTTTTGCTTACGGTCCAAGACTTCAGCAGGCAGGGGGAGTAAACATTACCCACATGGTAGCATTATGGGATGGCAGCCATTGGGGTAATGCAGAAATATTGCATAATGTGCCAGACCCATGGACCAAGACAATATTTAATTATGATGGAAAGGTATGGTTTGCCGGTAATTATTATATGGGCTGGAATGAAAGTTTTCTCCAATGGAACGGCTCAGGTTTGGATACCATCACCGGATCAGGGTTAGGGGAATATGTCATCACTGATGTTGTTGTAAGAGCTGATCAGATGTATGTTCTCGGGATACTGTCCTGGGGAGAACCGACTTATGTGAAAAAATGGTGTCAGGACGGCAACTGCCTTTTTATTAGGGGAAGGGTATATAACGATGTGGATAATGACTGTTATTTCAACGAGATGATAGACAGACCCCTCAAGAATCAGGTTATAAAGATTCAACCTGGCAATAAGCTGATATCAACTAACCCAAAAGGAGTATATTCAACTTTGCTTGAGACAGACAGAACCTACACTCTCTCATTTAGTGCAAGGGATTATTGGTTGAGGACTTGTATGGCTGAATCATATGTAGTTGACTCGGAAGATGGTAATATAATAACGGGTTTGGATTTCCCCCTTTCAATCGATCCGTCAGCCCGGGATGTATCCGTTGAGATTACAGGCCTTGGGGGTATCCCCAGTGCTCATGGTTTGATTAACAATGTACTTGTAAAAAATCCTGGTTCGGTTCCTGTAGTCAACGGAGTGCTGAAAGTCACCCACGACGGCATCACAGAGATTCTTGATCATTTCTGCAGGCCTGATCCAGACAACATAATTCACGACACCCTGGTATACTATATCGGGAATCTCCCTCCGGGAAGTGAAATGAACTTTCGGATATATTTCCGGGTGCCTCCACCTGGACCGACAGGAGAGAAAACCACATGGACTGCCTTAATAAATCCCGGATTTGAGGACTATGTAATTGATAATAATAGGGATACCTTGAGTCAGGTGATCCTTAATGCTTATGATCCAAATGACAAGGGTGTGTCTCCTCCAGGCGAGACAGAATATGGATACATAAGCCGTGAGGATAGCATATTGCATTACACTATTCGTTTTCAGAACACTGGGACTTACTATGCCTCAAATGTATTTCTCTTTGATACAATTGCTTCTGAGCTTGATATCGAGACAATAGACATTACCGGAACCAGCCATTCGATGTATATGGAGTACCTGGATGAAAGAGCTGTTGTTTTCAGGTTCGACAACATATTTCTACCCGACAGTAATATAAATGAACCCGAAAGCCATGGGTTTGTTTCATACAGGATTAATGTTCAGAAGAATCTGGATTACGGGACGGTACTCAATAACAAGGCTTACATCTATTTCGACTTCAACGAGCCAGTTGCAACCAACACTACAGTCAATACTCTATATGAATTCACGGTTTCAGCGCCTTCATATGAACAACCCGGCAATCTCTGCAGGGTATATCCTAATCCCGCCAGCAGTGAATTGTACATCGATTGCAATACGAATGACAGCCAGCTTTTATATGCTGACATCTATTCCTTTAACGGCACCAGAATGATTTCTATGAAACTGAATCCATCTCCTGTTAAAAGAATACCCGTTAACGATTTGAAGGTCGGGATGTATTTATTAACACTTCGGACACAGAAAGCAATTGTAAAAACGTTCCCATTCATAATTATTAATGAATGAACGTAATAGGATCAGCCCCCGGAACTGTACCTGGTTTTATAAAGAATGTGCGAAACGGGGTTAGAAGCCTTACAGGGAATCGATGTCCCTGATGATGTATACATCGTAGTCACCCAGGTATCTGAAGCCTGCTTTTTCATACAGGTTGATTGCTTTAAGATTTGACCGGTGCACCTCCAGTTTTACCTGTGAACCCTTCTCCTTCACGAAATTCAGCGATTCCTTCAGCAGTGGTATTGCAAGCCCCTTACCCTGGTGCGAAGGGAGTATTGCAAAGTGATGAAGATGAATCCTTCGTCCATCGTAAGTCATCCATGAAGAACCTGTCAGTTCACCATTGTCGTCCTCCATAATGAGCATCTTCCCACCTATACGTACCGAACGAAGGATGGTTTCATTATCGTCACCCCTGTCGGGCCGGCCCACGCCTGTGTCCAGCCACAACTCACTAAGAGCCTGATAGTCGCCCTCCCTGTAATCCCTTATGATCATTCGTCAGTCATTCTTCTCAACATACAACTGACCTGCTTCGTGCCTTCTTACCCTGATAGATGATCCCTTGCCTATATAGCCTATCTCCGACTTGGCATCGTAAATATGGTCATCAATCACCACCTTGCCTGAGGGGCGAAGAGCGGTATGCGCCAGTCCTGTTTTTCCTACGAGGGAACTTTGCATGGATGTATCGAAACTGACATATCCATCTTCAGGTTGCTGTGTTTTTTCAAGAGCAAGGCTTCCGAAAAGCCTGTTGGGACTGAACAGTTTTTTGCTTAACCACAATGACAGGATGAAAGCTGTAAGAATGGAGCCCACTACGATGCTGAAGGCAATAATTGCCTCTCTGATCCCATTCTCTGACGGGCCGAAATTGAATACTATCTTGTCGACCATACCGAATGTCAGTCCGGTTACGATGCCAATTATGCCCAGGACGCCTGTTACCCCGAAGCCCGGTATCGCGAATATCTCAATTGCAACGAGTATGATACCGGCAATGAAGACTACAAGGTGCCAGTGGGTAGCCAATCCTTCAAGGTACAGAGGTGCAAAGTAAAGTATGGCTGCCGTAACTGCTGCCAGAAGAGGGAATCCCACGCCCGGAGTCTGGAGCTCGAAGTATATGCCCCCGATTATCAGCAATATCAGGAGACCTGAAACAATCGGGTTGACAAGGAACTGAATCAATCGTTCAGTAACGGTAGGTTTGAATTCTGCCAGCTTGTATTCAGCAATTCCTGCCTTTTCCATTACTTCAGCAACTGATGCCGCTTCCCCTTCGCAAAACCCGAGTTCGATTGCCTCCATGGTTGTCAGGGTCAGAACCTGACCGGTGTCTATAACGCCCGGGATCCTTATTCTCGGATCGACCATTGCCTGGGCTATGTCGGGATCGCGATGCCAGACCCAAGTGGTATCGCCGTTTTCAACAACCGGTATTTTGCCGTGTGCTTCGGCCGTTGACCTCATCATTCCCCTCATGAATGACTGGTACTTGTCAGGTACCTGCTGTCCGGTCTGGTCCACAACTGTGGCAGCACCTATTGAACCTCCGGCTCGCATATATATACTGTCTGCCGCTATTGCAATAAGGGCACCTGCCGATATTGCCTGATTATCCACAAATACCAGCACGGGGATCTCTGAATTTATGAGCCTTGTCCTTATCGAATCGGCGAAATTTACCTGGCCTCCGTATGTGTTCATATGAATAAGGATGTAATCTGCACCCAGGCTGGCTGCCTCATCAAAACTCTTCTGTGTGGTTCTCCATACAGGGGCGGCAATCTCCTTTTTAATGTCAAACTTGTAAACAAGGATTTGTCCCTCCTGCCCGGAGATGCCTGTCCCGGCCTGAAAGGAAAGGAGTATTGTTGTCAGTAAGATTAGATTTCTGCTCATATTAATGGTTTATTTGTTTCAGGTAATCCATAAATAAACTGATAGCCTTCCGCTTTTGTTCATCAAGGGGATAATCGATATTGAACTTCAGGTATTCGGTAAGCTCGTCTATGCCGGGATAGCTCAGTTTATTCATTTCCATTGCGGCCTTCTCAATATTTTCAACTCCCATTCTCTGGGACTGGTTGAATAAAATCCGGAAATTCTCATCACAGTCACCTGCCGACACCCAGCATGCAAATACAAAGGGTAATCCTGTCATGTTGTTCCATTCTTCGGCAAGATCGTAGCGGTAGTTGAAACGGTTTTCCATTTCAAAACACTGATCCCCGATGATAACTATTCCCTCACGCGGGGATATTGACCCATAGTCAAAATCAGCCGGAGGATTGACCCAAATGAATTTCCTCTTCCAGGAATATCTGCTGAGGATCTTTACCAGGTTCACTGATGTTACTGACCTGTGATCGAGGTATATAGTGCTGATGCTTTCCATCGGACTGTTACTCATCAGCATAACTGTCCGGACCCTGCTCCTTGCTCCGATGCAATAATCTCCTATGATTGTTACATCTTTCAGGGTGGGTATTGCTGCCAGAGGTACCAGCCCAACATCGGCATATCCCCTGGTAATTTTAAGGGCATTCCCGGCGGGATGATCGAAATCAAGAATTATCAGGGGTGCAACGGGTCCGTTTATCAGTCCCCAGTTCATGGGGTAACTGTTGGCATACACGACAGTTGTCACCCTTATTTTTTGTGATATTGAACTCACTATCCCTCCTTCCGGAAAACCATCGCTAAATTACAGTTTTAATTTTTGTACACCGTTCCAAAAGACTATTTTTGCGTAGGCATAGTTTCACAATAAAAAAAAGTGCATGCAATGGATCTGAATGCGTTGACTTCAGTATCGCCTGTCGATGGCAGGTACCGACACAGGGTAACGGAGCTCTCAAAGTATTTTTCGGAATATGCACTGAATAAATATCGTGTTCTGGTTGAGGTGGAGTATTTCATAGCCCTGTGTGAGACAGGGATAAAGGGCGTTGAAGACTTTGACAGGAAGCATTTTCCGATGCTTCGCGATCTGGCCCTTAATTTTGGTATTCCCGATGCAGAGGCCATTAAGGAGACTGAAAAAACAACAAATCACGATGTCAAGGCGATTGAATATTTCCTGAAGAAGAAGTTCAGGGATGCCGGACTCGGGAAATGGGCAGAATTCATCCATTTCGGCCTGACCTCCCAGGATATCAACAATACAGCAATTCCTATTTCATTGAGGGACTTCATGGACAATGTCTATAAGACCCAGTTGTTCGAATTGAGAGAAATGATTGCCTCAATGGCAGATGAATGGCGGGAGATACCCATGCTGGCCAGGACTCACGGTCAGCCTGCTTCACCTACCAGGCTGGGGAAGGAACTTGAAGTGTTTGTCAGCCGCCTCGATGAGCAGACAAAATACTTCAACAACATACCCTTCTCGGCCAAGTTTGGCGGGGCGACAGGTAATTTCAACGCTCATGCAGTTGCCTATCCCGACATCGACTGGAATGCTTTCGGGGATTATTTCGTGAACGATATACTCGGACTTCACAGGTCGAAACCAACCACCCAGATTGAACACTATGACAACCTGGCTGCCCTTCTTGACAACATAAGGAGAATAAATACAATCCTGATCGATCTGGCAAGAGATATCTGGCTGTACGTATCGATGGATTACTTCAGGCAGAGAATAAAGCCAGGTGAGGTAGGTTCGTCTGCCATGCCTCATAAGGTGAACCCTATCGATTTTGAAAATGCAGAAGGAAACCTTGGATATGCCAATGCCCTCCTTGCGTTTCTCTCGTCGAAATTACCGGTGTCAAGACTCCAGAGGGATCTCACCGATTCGACAGTATTAAGAAACCTGGGAGTGCCCATGGCACATACCATAATAGCTTTCGGGTCAATTCAGAGGGGTCTCGGAAAGCTTATTGTCAATAACGACAAGATAAGACGCGACCTTTCCGAGAACTGGGCAGTGGTGGCTGAAGCCCTTCAGACTATTCTCAGGAGGGAGGGTTACATTGATCCTTATGAAGCACTGCTCAAACTAACCAGAACGGGTGAAACAGTTACCCAGGAGGTCATAAGTGACTTCATCAACAGACTTGACGTGGACGAGAATGTCAGGATGGAATTGAAGGCCGTCACACCATTTAATTATACCGGGATCTGATAGTCCGGTCAGAAGATGAGGAATATCAGGATATTGCTGAAGTTCATAGCCCCCTACAGGTGGCAGGTAATCAAGAATTTTATTTTTAATATCCTCAGTGCCGTTTTTGCCCTTTTTACCCTGACTCTGGTGGTACCATTCCTGCAGATACTTTTCAACAATGTGTCTGAAGTATCCCACCCGGGCAGTTTCGAATTTACAACGTCATACTTCAAATCTTTTATTGATTACTTTTTCTGGTCATTCATTGATAAATACGGACCTGCAAGATCGCTCCTGCTGGTTGGACTGACCGTTCTGGTAGCAAGCTTCTTCAAGAATGGATTCATCTTCCTGGCAAACAACTCCATGGCATTCTTACGTTCCGGAACGGTGAGAGACCTCAGACAGAAACTATATGAAAAGGTGCTTAAACTCCCCCTTAGCTTCTTCACCGAAGCCCGTAAGGGAGATGTCCTTACCCGGATGTCGAATGATGTGCAGGAGATTGAAACATCTGTCATGGCTTCACTTACCATGCTTTTCCGGGATCCGTTCTATATGCTTATTTTCCTTGGCTACCTCTTTTCCAACAGTTACCAGCTTACCCTTTTTGCCCTGGCGCTTCTTCCGGTGAGCGGGTGGTTCATAGGCAGAATAAGTCGTGCGCTGAAGTCAACAAGCTTCGCCGGACAGCAGAACCTGGGGCGGTTGTTGTCGATAGTGGAGGAGACACTGACAGGGCTCAGGATAATCAAGGGGTTCAATGCGGAGGAAAAGATGTCGGGGCAGTTCGCCGATTCCAATACCAGGTATGCCAAAATATTCAAAAGGGTAATACGGAAAAACTACCTTGCCTCTCCGCTCAGTGAGTTCCTGGGAACAGCCGTCGTGATGATTCTGATGTTCGCAGGAGGATCCATGGCAATGAAGGGATCTGACCGGATGACCCCGGACAGGCTTATTGCCTTTATAGTTGTTTTCTCACAGATAATACCTCATGCTAAGGCTATTACAACAGCCTGGTTTTCAATACAGAAAGGCATGGCATCAGTTGACCGGATAGACCAGGTGCTTGATGCCCCCGACAGGATAGAAGAAAAGCAGGATGCTTTGCCGATAGAGGGTTTCAATCAGGCGATAGAATTCAGGGATGTGACTTTCGCCTATAACAGTGAACCCGTGCTCAGGGATATATCCATTACAATACGCAAGGGTCAGACGGTGGCTATTGTAGGAAAGTCGGGAGGAGGGAAATCGACACTGGTCGACCTCATACCACGGTTTATGGATATACAGAAAGGGAGAATCCTGATCGACGGGGTTGACATCAGAGATCTCAGATTAAAGGATCTGAGGAGGCTGATGGGCATCGTCAGCCAGACACCCATTCTGTTCAATGCCTCTTTTTTCGACAACATCTCCTTTGGGGTTAATGATGCTACTCATGAGGAGGTTGAACAGGCTGCCAGGGTGGCCAATGCTCATGGATTCATTATGGAGAATGAGGAGGGATATGATTTCATGGTAGGAGAGGGAGGAAACAAACTGAGCGGAGGCCAGAGGCAGAGAATAAGTATTGCCAGGGCAATTATGGCAAATCCTCCTATACTTATCCTCGATGAGGCCACTTCAGCCCTCGACACCGAATCGGAGAAGCTGGTGCAGGATGCAATTGTGAATCTGATGAAGAACAGAACATCGATTGTTATTGCACACAGGCTGTCAACTATACAACATGCAGATTTCATAGTGGTGATTGACGAGGGACGAATAGTAGAGAGAGGCACACACGAAGAGCTGCTTTCCATCGATAACGGTGTCTACCGCCGGCTGCACCAGCTGCAGATGTTTTAAATAGCAGGTATCGGGTATCGGGTAGTCAATGCCTAAACAGGTCAGAAGCGATTCTGGTCTCTCACAATTTTTAGTTCCCGGATAAATATCACATCAAAAATTTGTCACAATGAAATGTTTTTTATCTTTGTTTCGTAATTCTACGAAATATAAAATATAATGTCAGCAAAGATCACCCGGTATACGGAAAAGCAAAAAATGATTGCACGATATTCAAAAGCCCTTGGGCATCCGGTAAGGGTTTTTATAATGGACTACCTGACGAAGAATGCCGCCCGGTGCTGTTACAGCGGCGATATGGCAGAAGAACTTCCAATAGCCCGTTCAACACTTTCGCAGCACCTGAGTGAGCTTAAGGATGCCGGACTAATTCAAGGTGAAATAAATCCCCCATATATTAAGTATTGCATAAACAAGGAGAACTGGGATGAGGCAAAACAACTCCTAGGAGATTTCTTTAACCGTTAAATAATTATCAAAATGGAAGTAAAAGTACTGGGCACAGGATGTCCAAAATGCAAAACACTGGACCAGCTCACAAGGGATGTGATCAGCAAAAACAATATAGATGCCACGGTAACCAAAGTGGAGGATATCATGGAGATTATGAAGTATAATATCATGACCACACCTGCACTGGTAGTTGATGGAAAAGTTGTTGTGAAGGGACGTGTGCCCTCTTCGGACGAGATTAAACAGTTTCTAACCAAATAAATATTCGGAATTATGAAGAACTTAACATTTTCAGCCATTACTCTTCTATTTCTCGCTACAGTTGCCTGCAATGGTCAGGCAGGCCAGAAGGAGGCTGCAACTGCCTCGGAAAAGAACACCGGAGTTGTGGAAGTTATTTACTTTCACAACACTTCGAGGTGCGTGACGTGTAAAACCGTTGAAGCTGAGGCTAAAAGCAATATTGCCCTTCTCTATACTCCACAGGTGAACGAGGGGAAGATATCATTCAGGTCATACAACATTGAAGAGCCGGAGGGCAAGGCTGTTGCTGACAGGATTGGGGTTGCAGGACAGAGCCTGATGATTGTGAAAGGTGATCATAAAGAGAATCTGATAAATGATGGATTCATGTACGCCATAAGGCAACCGGAGAAATTCAGAGAGATCATGAAGACCAAAATAGACCCGCTTCTTAAATAAGCATAATTGAGATTTCTTGCAGCTCAGGGTAAATTGGGATAGGGGTCTGATCACTATCCCATAACTTTCCCTTTATAAAATGCCTTGATTATTTATATGGATTTACTGATAAGGATACTGGAAAGCAGTAGTTTGCCATGGGTCACAGCGCTTGTCCTTGGGTTGATGACAGCCATCAGTCCCTGTCCCCTTGCTACAAATATCACGGCTATAGGCTTCATAAGCAAGGATATTGAAAACCGTGACCGGGTTTTTTACAATGGTATGTTTTATACTATTGGCAGGGTCATTACTTACACATCAATTGCATTTATTATTTTCCTTGGTGCCGACCAGTTTAAGTTTGGAGGTTTTTTTCAGAAATATGGTGAGCGTATTATCGGTCCTCTTCTGATAATAATCGGGATTATCATGCTTGATTTTATCAAGATAAAGTTTCCCGGATTCTCAGGTATGACATCGCGATTGGAGAACCGAAAAAGGTGGAGATATATTGATGCTGTTTTACTGGGAGTGGTTTTTGCCCTTGCGTTTTGCCCTTACAGCGGAGTGCTCTATTTTGGCATGCTTATTCCAATGACTGTATCAAGTGCATCAGGACTCTACCTTCCGGGTATTTTTGCTGTCGCAACCGCTATCCCGGTCATCCTCTTCGCATGGTTCCTGGCCTATACCGTATCAGGCGTAGGAAGGGTGTACAGTAAGATTAAGACATTTGAGATCTGGTTCAGAAGGATTATAGCAGTACTTTTTATTGCGGTAGGTGTATACTATGTTTTTAAAATGTACATCCTCTGATTTTTTTATCAGAGTATTTCGTGATTATACGAAGAAGTAATTACTCTTAATAAATAATTGACATGGAATTCAAGAAGGAGTTTAAAATCCTGATTGCTATTGTGGTGGTCTTTCTTGCAGTATATTTCATGCCGCTGGAGAACCATACTTTCAGAACAGCGATTGATGCCACTCTTGACCTGTCGAAATGGTACGCCAGGGAACATGTTGTTCTCTGTCTTTTGCCGGCTTTTCTTATTGCCGGGGTTATTTCGGTGTTTGTAAGCCAGGGTTCCGTGATAAAATATTTTGGAGGCAAAGCCAAACGATGGGTAGCCTACACCGTCGCAGCGGTTAGCGGAACTATACTTGCCGTCTGCTCATGCACTATATTGCCACTTTTCTCAAGCATCCACAAGAGGGGAGCAGGACTCGGACCTGCTGTAGCGTTTCTCTATTCCGGTCCGGCAATAAATATTCTGGCTATTATACTCACTGCCAGAATACTTGGGGCAGAGCTTGGAATTGCCAGGTTTATCGGTGCCGTATTGTTCAGTGTAATAATCGGATTGGCGATGGCCTTTATCTACAGAAAGGAAGAAAAGGTTAAAGCCGAGGAACAGATGAACTTTCCCGATGTTCCGGAGAACAGACCTTTGTGGCAGACCTCATTTCACTTCTTCACGCTGGTCCTGATTTTGGTCTTCGCCAACTGGGGCAGGCCGGCTGAATCTGACACAACAAGTGCCTGGTATTATCTCTGGGAATATAAATGGTATATAACAGGAGCTTTTGGCCTGGCGCTTGTTTATTCGATGATAAAAATCCTGAAGCTCAAGCCATGGCAGGTAATTGCAGGGGCGCTGCTAACTGCTCTGACTGCCGTTGCTACCGGGAACCCGATAATCACAATGGTGGTTGGAATTACAGCAGTTGTGGTAATAAACCTGACGGACAAGGGTAAATCGGCTGATAACAGGGAGTGGATAATCTCATCCTGGGGCTTTGCAAAGCAGATCATTCCACTGCTGGCCATTGGTGTCGTAATAGCAGGTTTTCTTCTCGGAAGTACTCACGATGATACAGCGATAGCAGGTGTAATCCCAAACGAGTGGATATCGGCACTTGTTGGTGGCAATTCAGTGTTCTCAAACTTCTTTGCTTCGGTAGTGGGAGCTTTCATGTATTTCGCCACGCTTACCGAGGTGCCCATAATACAGGGTCTGCTGGCATCAGGAATGGGCAAAGGTCCGGCATTGGCACTACTTCTCGCAGGCCCTTCACTCTCCCTGCCCAATATGTTGGTTATAAGAGGTGTTATGGGTAATCAGAAAACCCTGGTATACATTATCCTGGTGGTAATGCTTTCTACAATTGCCGGGCTGGTCTTCGGAGCCCTGTAGGAGAATTTTAAAATTAAAATATATTTCGGTTAAATGAAGATTCTTATTTTGTGCACCGGCAACTCCTGCCGTAGTCAGATGGCTCACGGGTTCATGGAGTCGTTTGACAGCCGACTGACAGTATGTTCGGCCGGAACCGAGGCATCGGGAGAACTTAACCCGAAAGCAGTGGAAGCGATGAAGGAGATTGGAATCGACATTAGTCACCATACCTCCGATTTTGTCGATTTGTACCTTGACGACGAGTGGGATTATGTAGTTACTGTTTGTGGAGGTGCAAACGAGAACTGCCCTGTCTTCACGGGGAAAGTCAAAACCCGTCTTCATATGGGTTTTGATGATCCGACCTATGCAACCGGAACTGATGAGTTTATCTGGAGTGAATATATCCGAGTAAGGGATGAGATACGTGATTTTTTTTTCAGATTCTACATTGACGAGATAAAACCACAACTATGAGAAAAAAGGATATTAAAACGGTGGTCAGGGAAAAATACGGCCAGATAGCCGTGCAGTCAGACGAATCAGCCTCTGTGGGGTGCTGTTGCGGGCCATCCTCCTCCTGCTGCGGGCCAGGTTATACAGTATTCAGTGAGAGTTACGGAACACTCGATGGTTACAATGCTGAGGCCGACCTCGGACTGGGTTGCGGGATACCGACCGACTATGCAGGGATAAAAAATGGTGACTCAGTACTCGATCTCGGCAGCGGCGCCGGAAATGACT
>JAVEWX010000250.1:0-3151 GCA_034004335.1 Bacteroidales bacterium
CGACTGGAGTGGAAAGTGACACACGCTCATTTCAGTTCAGGGTAAAACCCAGGGTCACCGAAACCACCTGGTTCTGGCTGGTAACGGTTTTTACTGCCTTGCTGGCAATCTTCCTTTCGATGCGGATGCGTGAGAATAAGCTGCTCAGGGCAAAGAAGATGCTGGAAGAGAAGGTTATGGAAAGAACCGCCGAGATAGCCGCACAGAAACAGGAGATAACGAGCAGCATCGAGTATGCCAGCAGGATACAGATGGCGATGCTGCCCGAGAATGACCTGTTCAGGGAGACATTCCCCGACCATTTCATTTTTTTCAGGCCCCGCGATATAGTAAGCGGTGATTTTTACTGGATAGCACGTGGTGGAACCAGGGTTTTCCTTACAGCTGCAGACTGTACCGGACACGGGGTGCCCGGTGCGTTCATGAGCATGCTGGGAATATCGTCGCTGAATGAAATAATTACCGGCGACAACCACCTTTCGGCGTCGGAGGTCCTCGACCGGCTCAGGGAGAGGATCAAGAGTTCGCTTAAGCAGACAGGCAGGCAGGGAGAGACAGCCGACGGCATCGACATGTCACTCGTTATATATGATAAAGTCAGCAGAACCATTGAATTTGCCGCTGCCTTCAACTCCCTTGTTCATTTCAGGGCTTCCAGGATAACCGAATACAGGGGCGACCGTATGCCGATAGGAATATTTTACGGTGAGGAGAAGAGGTTCACAAACAACATTATACCAGTTCAGGAGGGAGATGCCATATACCTCTTCACTGATGGTTATACCGACCAGTTCGGTGGTCCTGATCACACCAAGTACAAGATCAAGAACCTGAAACTGTTCCTTTCCTCCGTAAAGGATCTGCCCATGGCCGAACAGAAGAGTATTCTCGACGATGAGTTCAATCGCTGGAGAGGAGAATGTGACCAGGTCGATGACGTTACGGTTATCGGGCTCCGTTTCTGACAGGGTTGTGCATCATGCCATCTGAACTTCTGTCCGGATGGAGGATATGGTGTAGAGTAATTTTCCCCACGGGGATAATGTAATGTTGCTCTGGTAAGTGAACATGTCGGTGAGGTGCTATCTCTTATCCGTGTGTGCAGAGCCTGACCTTAGTTCCCTTTGAAGCTCCCTGTATTCTGGACAAACTGACTGTAGCAGTTTGTAGAAGCCGCGACCATGATTCCGGTGATGCAGATGGCAGAGTTCGTGCAGGAGGACATAATCGATGAGTTCGATGCGCCTGGTGAGCAGTCGGGTGCTCAGGCATATCGAGCCGTTTGCCGAACAGCTTCCCCATCGGCTGATGCTGTTCCGTACCTTCAACCCCGACGGTCTGAAGTTCATCTCCCTGTGCTTTTCAATCAAAGCTGACAGCCTTTCACTGAATATCTCAGAGGCCAGACGTTTGGTAAGGCTTTTGAACAATCTCTCTCCCAGTTCGCGGTTCCAGGGCCCCCTTGTTTCCATCCTTATAGTGTCGCCGTCGATGAATATCCTGTTTCGTCCTGTTTCACTGATTTTCAGAATGAGCGGTCTGCCAAGCAAATGGTGAACTTCACCGTCAGTAAGGTTTTTCTTTTCTCCGGCATTCCTGATGGCAATTTTCGAGGTATGCTTCACGATCCACCCTGCCCGGCTTAGAATAAACTCCTCTGCTCTGGCATCTGATATGGTGCGGGGCACCCTGACAACAACCGAGGCGTCGCGCCCGATGGTGATGGCCATGGTCCTCCTGGCTGATCTGACAATGGTGCAGGCAATATCTCCTGACGGAGTCGTAATATTTCTTACCGGATGTTTCAAACCATCTTGTATTCGTTGACAGGAGAAGGGTCAAAATTAAACGGTTGCGGTATAAAAATATGAGATAAGCAGGAATAATTTATCAACACAAATTGTCTAACAATAGTATTAGCAGTTTGATACCAAGGTTGCTTTTATTTTTTAATTAGGGGTTTAAACGGGTAACCAGGAATGGTTGCCCGTTTTTCTATTCCCCCCTGAGGGTAATCACTGTTATTTCCGGTGGCATTCCTATTCTGAGGGGGAGTCCGATAACACCAAGGCCGCGGTTTACATAAAGTTGCATGTCCTCCTTCCGGTAAAGCCCGTGCCATCGCTGATATGAATACTGAGACGGGCTCCATTTTCTTTTTCTGCCTATGTACCCTATTTGCATGCCGTGCGTGTGACCTGCGAGGGTAAGCTCTATGCCGGGGTAATCCTCGGTAACCTCCTCCCAGTGGTTTGGGTCGTGGGTAAGCAGTATCCTCAGGTCGGCGTCGATGGTTCCCTTCACTGCTTCCGTAAGATCGGGGTGTACAATATCAGGATGCTTTCCCCCTGTTTCCGCTCCTATGATTGCCACCCTCGAGTTCCCGACACTAAGGATAATGTTGCAGCGGTTAAGAAGGGTGTAGCCCGACGCCTCGATAAGGTCGGAGACGAGCCATGTGGTCATCATTGTCATGTGGGCATCAGCCCCGTGAAGGTAGGTGCCGGAATCGTGGTTCCCGAGAATTGCGAAATTGCCATATCGTGAACGCATGGTTGCAAGCAGGGTATCGAACCTCCCGAATTCGAGGTGTCCCAGGGTGATGAAATCGCCCGTGTTTACTATTATATCCGGTTTAAGTCCGTTAATAATGTCTGCAGTTTCCAATATCCTTTTCTCACGCCGGTAAAATCCTCCCAGGTGGAGGTCCGATATGTGTACTATTGTAAACCCTTCAAGGTCGCTGCGCAGTGAGGGTATGCTTATCTCTACCCGTTCTGTCGTGATATTGTTTCGTCCAATCAGGGTGCCGCCCAGGCACAGCAAAAGGACAACACCCCACAAGGCAAGAGCGGTGCCTGTAAGCGACCTGAGATATCCCCCCTTTCTTATTTTTACCAGCACTCCGGCATAGTGTAGGGCAAGCAGCATGAATGTTGGAAGTACCACCATTAGCAAAGCCAGGCTCATTGACAGTCCGTTCCTGATGCCTGCAGGTGTTGCAGGGTCATCGGCCCGAAGTGCAACCCTGAGCGCCGTGAAGACAGCATATATTGTGAGAAGCGCATTGATGAAGAGGAACACAATCCTGGAGTACTTGTGCCAGCGGGAGGAGATCTTCAGGAGGGTGAGGCAGGTAAGTGGTGCAAGA
>JAVEWX010000074.1:0-14600 GCA_034004335.1 Bacteroidales bacterium
TGAGGCAGTGGCAAGAGCTCTTGCAGCAGGCGTGGAGAAGATGATAATGCCCAATATTGACAGCTCATCATTCCCCTCCATGATGAATCTGGCCCGGCTCTTCCCCGGGGTCTGCATCCCCATGATCGGTCTTCATCCGACTTCGGTTAAAAAGGACTACGGCAGGGAACTTGACTTCATTGTGTCGGCCACCGGAACAACCAACTTTGCCGCGGTTGGGGAAACCGGAATAGACCTCTACTGGGACACCTCAACCCTTGAACTCCAGGTTGAATCGTTCCGCTTCCACATTGAGCTGGCCCTGAGACTCAACCTGCCGATTGTGATCCATGCCAGGGAGTCATTCGACGTCATCTTCGGCATTCTTGACGACTACCGCCGGTCGGGTATCAGGGGTGTGTTCCATGCCTTTACCGGAACCCTCAGCGACCTTGAAAAGGTGAGGTCACTCGGGTTCATGGTCGGGATCGGAGGTATTGTCACCTTCAGGAATTCTGGACTGGCAGGCGTGATTACTGAAACCCCGATTGATTCGGTAGTCCTTGAGACCGACTCACCATACCTGGCGCCTGTTCCATACCGGGGAAAAAGAAATGAAAGCGCATGGCTGACCGAAATAAACAACCGCATAGCTTCGATCTACGGGATAACCCCGGAAGAGTCTGCTGCAATCACCACGGAAAACGCCATGAGACTATTTAATATATGAGCAAATGAGGGGCAATGAAAAATCGATACTGATAATCTATACCGGCGGAACCATAGGCATGGTACAGGATCCACAGATGGGATCGCTTATACCCTTCGATTTCAGCCATATATCAGACCGGGTTCCCGAGCTGAAGAGTTTCGGATACCGGCTCGAAACCATTACATTCGATCCGCTCATTGACTCCTCCGACATCAATCCCGGCCATTGGCTGCAGATGGCAGCAATAATTGAGCAAAGGTACGATGACCATTCGGGGTTTGTCGTCCTGCATGGAACGGACACAATGGCCTATTCGGCATCGGCCCTGAGTTTCCTGCTGAAAAACCTCGAGAAGCCGGTTGTATTAACAGGTTCGCAGCTGCCCATCGGAGTTCTCCGTACCGACGGCAAGGAGAACCTCATTACCGCCATAGAAACAGCAGCGGCCGAATCGAACGGCCAGCCGATGGTTCCGGAGGTATGCATCTATTTCCAGAACAAGCTTATGAGGGGGAACCGCACCACCAAGCTTAATGCCGAGCACTTCAATGCATTCGATTCCCCCAATTACCCTCCCCTTGCTGAGGCAGGCATTCATATGAGATACAATCACCGGGCTATAAGATACCCGGGCATAAGGCAAAAGCTGGAGGTTGCGGGTTCACTCGATCCCAATGTCGCACTGCTGAAAATATTTCCCGGTATCACGCCGGGCGTCGTCAGTGCCATAACCGGAATTGAAGGTCTCAGGGCCATAATACTCGAGACTTATGGTTCAGGAAACGCTCCCGGAGACAGGTGGTTCATCGGGAGTCTCGAAAAATTCATCAGCCGTGGCGGTATAATATTGAATGTAACCCAGTGCCATGGAGGAAGTGTGGAAATGGATATGTATAAAACGGGCAGGAATCTTTCGGAGATAGGAGTCATCAGCGGCAGGGACATGACCACCGAGGCGGCCCTGGCCAAAACAATGTATATTCTTGGTAATTACAGCGATCGCAACAGGATTATTATGTTGTTAAATAGATCACTGGCAGGAGAAATTACCTGAGGGTTTATTTTTTTTCTAAGATTTTTTTGTACATTGCGCCGCTATTTTCTTTGAAATACTGGTAACTGTGAATTCCGCAGGACAACGATGAAGTTGCCCTTGGGAAATCAAATGGAATAATCCCGGTTCTGAGGCCGGACCAGTCCCCGGGTTTCGCTCAACGCTGCATCGTATAAAGACATTGTATTGAAAGACCCGGACAGGATCGAGGGAGAGATGCAGGAGTGGTTGAACTGGAACGTCTGGAAAGCGTTTGTACCTCAAAAGGGTACCGGGGGTTCGAATCCCCCTCTCTCCGCATAGATATTTTTTTTACATTTGTGAACTATAAAACGGTCGTTAATAACTTAAATTGAAAACTGAAATGAAAAAATTATTTGCATTTGTTGCTGTTTTTGGGATGCTTTTCATCGGAGCATCAATGAATTTGTCTGCACAGGAGCAGATACAGGCTACAGCATTGGAACAGGTTGCTCCTCCCCAGGCTGCAACACAGACTGCCGCCGATCTGACACAGGATGTTGAAGGCAGTCCGCTTCACCAGGAAATAAAGAGATTGTTCATTGAGGGAGGTGCAGGATTCATGGGCGTGGTTCTGCTGGCCCTCGTGCTTGGTCTTGCCATCTCAATTGAAAGGATCATATACCTTAACCTGGCAACAACCAATACCAACAAGCTTCTGGCAAAAATTGAAGCCGCCCTTGACGAGGGAGGAGTGGATGCCGCGAAAGAGGTATGCCGCAATACCCGCGGACCGGTTGCCAGCATTTTCTACCAGGGTCTCGACAGGGCTCACGAAGGAATTGAAATGGCAGAAAAGTCGATTATCTCCTATGGTGGTGTCCAGATGGGCCTCCTCGAGAAGAACCTCTCATGGATTGCCCTCTTCATAGCAGTTGCTCCCATGCTCGGGTTCCTCGGAACGGTTATCGGTATGATCGCCGCATTCGACAACATTGAAAGGGCCGGTAACGTGTCGGCAACACTGGTGGCCGGTGGTATCAAGATCGCTCTTATTACCACGGTCGCAGGTCTTATCGTAGCTATTATCCTGCAGGTATTTTACAACTACATTCTTTCAAAAATCGATAGCATAACAAACCAGATGGAAGACTCATCCATCTCTCTCGTTGACCTTCTTGTTAAACACAACCTTAAAAAATAATTAAACCATGTCGAACTTATCATCCAGACTGATAACGATTCTTCTGTGGGTACTAATGGCCCTGACGGCCGTCCTGATAGTGATATTCTACGCAGGACCGGTTGTGGAAGGCACCGAAGGGACCAACTACGAAGAACCCATCATCACAAACAGCTTTCTGGTTTGGGCATACATCCTTCTGGGGATCACCGTAGGCCTGACAGTTATCTTCTCCCTCATAGGACTCTTCTCGAATCCAAAGGGTGCGAAGAAGAGCATTGTCGCGCTCGTGGTTGTTGCAGCCGTTCTCGTTGTAGCCTGGCTTCTGGCTGACGATACAGTACTCCACCTGCCACACTATACAGGAAAGGATAATGTCCCCCAGACCCTCAAGCTGGTCGACACAGGCCTGTTTACAACATACCTGCTTGCCGGACTTGCGATACTGGCAATTATCTATTCCGAGATCTCCAAAGTGTTCAAATGATGAATTGCACTCCTGTTAATCAGGGTTAAAAAACACAATAACATGGCAAAAAGGGAATTACAACCAATAAATGCGGGCTCGATGGCTGACATCGCGTTCCTTCTCCTTATCTTCTTCCTGGTTACCACAACCATGGATTCGGATATAGGGCTGTTGCGACTGCTGCCACCCATGCCCGACCCCAACGCACCGGTCCCCGAAGCATCCCAGATTAATGACAGGAACATTCTTGAAGTAAAGGTTAATATGGAGGATCTTCTCCTTGTGGAAGGCGAAAGAGCCAACCTTGATGAACTGAGGGAGATCACCAAGTACTTTATTCTCAACCCGGCCAACGATCCGACAATGTCGGAGAAGGAACTGAAAAGCCTCCCCTTCTTCGGAGAGGTTATGGCTACCAAGGCGGTTATCTCACTACAGAATGACCGTGGTACCACCTACGCGGTTTACATAGCCGTGCAGAATGAACTGCTGGCCGCCAGGGATGAACTCAAGAATGATCTTGCCCGGAACCAATGGGGTAAATCGTATGACCAGCTCGACGAAGAACAGCAGAAGGCCGTTGACGACTACTATTATGTTCCAATCTCGGAAGCTGAACCTAAAAAGATCGGAGGAAACAAATAATGTCAAAATTCAAGAAAAGCACAGGCAAGTCAGTAGGTGCGCTCAATACCGCGTCACTTCCCGATATCGTTTTCATGCTCCTCTTCTTCTTCATGACGGTTACCGTACTCCGCGAAGTGGAACTGAAGATCAATGTCTCCCTTCCCGACGCAACCGAGGGCAAGAAGCTGGAAAAGAAATCACTGGCCAGCTTCATCTATATCGGAACCCCGGTAGAACAACTGCAGGCAGTCTTCGGAGTGGAACCCAAGATACAGCTTAACGATGCATTCAAGGAGGTGGCAGATATCCAGGACTTCATTGCACAGGAGAGGGAATCTCTCGATGAAGCAGACAAATCGAAGATGATCGTTTCACTGAAAATCGACCGGACCGCCAAAATGGGTATCGTCATCGACGTGAAACAGGCTCTTCGTGTGGCAAATGCACTTAAAATAATGTATGCAAATAATCCGGTCGACAAAATTGTTCTTCAATAATTTTATTCCGGACCGTAACAGGAAAACCGCCTCACAGGCGGTTTTTTTGTTACCTTTATGCCTTCTGAAAGGATGATATCCATGAACCCCTCCTCCCCCATCAGAAAGTACCTTCCGACAGGCCGGAAACTAAGATTACTGATGCCTGCCCTGCTGCTCATACTTGCCACGACCTCCATCACCTCTTCGCCACTTTTTTTCGAACCCCGTAAAACCACACTTCCCGATGGCAGGGAACTGAATCTGTTTGTCTCGGGCGACGAATTCTTCAACTGGCTTCATGATACCCTGGGATACCCCGTCAAAAAAGCTGCCGACGGCTACTACTACTACATGCTGCAGAACGATTCGGTCTTTACCTTCACTCCCTTCAGGGCCTGCGAGGCAGATCCCGGCAGGATAGCCGGACTGAAACCGGTCGTGGTTCCTTCCAACGTGCCTGCAATACGGGAACATTTCTTTGCAGCAATTGACAAGGAAAACAATATCAGGGGCATAAAGGGAGAATCAAAATATACCGGTGTCTATAACAACCTGGTTATTTACATTAAGTTCAGCGACCAGTCGGATTTCACCACCAGCCGCTCAACCTACGACAGCAGGTTCAACTCCCTCACCAGCGCCTCAGTGCGCCACTATTACCGCGAGATATCATACGATAAGATCGACATGGTAAGCTACCACATGCCGGGAGGACCAACTGAAAATATATGTTATACCGATATCTACCCGCGCAACTACTACAGCCCCTACGATGCAGCAACCAACCCCGCCGGCTATGCCACATCAACCGAAAAGCGAACCAGGGAGCACAACCTCCTGGCAAGGGCAGTTAACTACGTGAACGACAACTACCAGAAACCCGATGGTGTTAACTTCGATAACAACAACGACGGTTACTTTGACAATATCGCCTTCATAATAAGGGGAAGCTCCGACGCATGGTCTGATCTGCTCTGGCCGCACCGCTGGGTACTCTCATCAGTCACCGTCAATCTCTGGCAGAAAAAGGTTTACAGCTATACCTTTCAAATGGATAACGTGTCGGTGAAGACTTTCACCCACGAAATGTTTCACTCACTGGGAGCTCCTGACCTTTACCACTACACCAGCGACGGTATGACACCTGTCGGAACGTGGGACCTCATGGCTTCGGGAGGAGGACATCCAACTGCCTGGATGAAAGCTAAATACGGAGGGTGGATAAATATCATACCTCAGATTTCGGAATCGGGAACCTACACCATGCTGCCGCTTACATCCTCATCGCGCAACAGCTACAGGATCGCTTCCCCATACTCATCTGATGAATTCTTCGTGGTTGAATTCCGCAAGAAAACCGGACTGTACGAAAACAACCTACCCTCAACCGGAATAATAATTTACCGGGTCGACTCACGATACAAGGGCAATGCCCAGGGCCCCCCCGACGAGGTATATGTCTTCCGCCCGGGAGGTACCACCGATGTGAACGGCACAATCAACAGCGCGACATTCTCCGATCTCCTTGGACGTACGACATTCAACGAAACCACAAACCCGCGACCTTTCCTGCAGGACGGATCAGGAGCTGCCATATTCATAAGCGATATCAGGTATCATACCGACAGTATGACTTTCACGGTCGACTTAGACATGCCCCGGAACCTGGTAATCGATCGTGCCGGCGATACCCAGCTGGGACTCACCTGGTCAGGACCGTCAGACAAATCCTTCCTGGTTGCCGTCTCACCCACAGCCGAGCCTCTTGTCGCGGAACCCTCCCCCGCCTATTCACAGGGCGACCCGATAGGCACAAACGGAACGATAGTGTACAAGGGTACCTCCAGGTCATTCACACATACCGGACTCGTGAGTGACGACCTCTATCATTATACCCTCTGGACCATCATTGACGAAGCCTCCGGAAGATACTCAGTTCCGCTTACAGGTTCGGAAAGGACATCAATACACACCATAAACCAGTACCCCCATCTCGAGGATTTTGCAACGTCGGTATCACTTTCGCTGCCACGGGGGTGGAAGGCCGAGGGCGGAGAGACACAGTGGAGTTTTGAGGTGCCAGGGGGATATTCGGCTCCCGGATCGGTTATGTTTAGTAACCTCGGCACAGGGGCTGCATGGTTCTATACCCCGGGGTTCCTGCTCAGTACCCAGAAAAAATACCTCATAACCTTCCGCTACAGGAGCTTCATTGCCGGATCAAGGGAGACAATCTCCCTGAACGCCGGAACAAGCCGGCATAACGGAGGTCTGACAAACCACACGGTATTCTACGACAACAGGGTCTCCTACAGCGATTATGTGCTCTGCAGGGCAGTGTTCAAACCTGTCGACTACGGAGTATGGTACTTCGGACTCAAATCGTCGACTACCGGGCAGGGTGTGCTTTTTGATGATTTTAAAATTGAACCGGTGCCTGACAAAACGGTCAACCTGTACGAGCCGGTTGACTTCTTCCCCAACCCTTCCACCGGCAGAATAACCATACCTGCACGGGAAAAGACAACCGTCAGCATTCATCTTCCGGGAGGCATTCCTCTGATCACAAGGGTCATCGAGGGCACTACCGATATTGATCTGTCACAACTCCGGCCAGGTCTCTACATAATAACCTTCACTTCAAAGGCGGGAACCTCAACTGCAAAGCTGGTGCTTACGACCCGTTAACCCCGGGTTGTTCCCCGATGGTGCGTGAAACCTTCGATATCACATGCGCCCCTACGGGGGCGAGCACTATGACCACATGGAAAATAATAAGGGAAACCACCAGCACCCATATATCCATGAACCAGATATTCACGGCAATCAGGAACAGCATGAGGGCAAATGACGATACCTTGGTAACAACGTGTGTCCGTGCATAAAGGTTCCCGAACCGTACAATACCCACAGAGGCTATCAGCACGACAAGAGCTCCGGCAATTACCAGGATGGCAGTTATTATCTCTCTCATTTTTCAGTCTGCTTTTTATGAAGATAATGGGCGATGATGATCGGACCAAAGACAAACATGAATGATATAATAAGGATCACATCCAGCAGCATCGTGTCATTCGAGAATATTGCATCGCAGATCACGATGCCCGTGACTATCATCCCTATCTGGTCGAGTGCCACCACCCTGTCAGTCAGTCCGGGCCCCCTGAACAGCCTGTACAGGGGAAACACAAGGCTGAGGGTCATCAGCCAGATTGCCGCCTGTGAGGCCATCCCGACCAGTGGTACTTCCGCTATCTCACCCATTTCATTCCGGTTTTCCTTCGTTATCCGAATGGTTCATGCAAAGATTCTTTTAATCATACCCTCAATCCTTGAGGTAACGGCATAGAATTCATCGCTGCCGGAAATGTCGAGCAGGTGAACCTCTATCACTCTTCTGTCATCGGAAATGTCGACGCTGAGCGATCCCGGTGTCATGCTTATCAGGTTAAACAGTAAAACCAGCCCCCACTCTGAGGTCAGGCCGTGCCTGTACTCAACCATGGCTCCATTGTCACCCCGGTAACCCCTGAGAACCGACCAGCCCACCAGCCATCCCGAGGCCGCTATCTTATAGCAGAAATAGAAGAAGAGGGCTCCGAGATATACTATCCTTGTTGTCGTTCCGGCAATCAGTTTCCACATACCATTGCTGCTTTTATCAGTTTGAGCTTCCGAGTACAAAGCCTGTATATTTGGCCGGATCGAGTAGATCAGTGGCCGCTGCGTTGCAGAAGGCAGTTGCCGGTGAGGCGAAAATACCCAGTGCAACTATAAGAGCTCCCAGGAAGATTGATGACCCGAGCATCAGCCTGTCGGGACAACGCTCCTCTCCCACTGCCTGAAGAGAGGGAGAGGGAGCAGGCTTCCAGAATACCTCCGTCCATATCTTTACCATCGAAAACAGCGTGAACAGTCCAACAAAAAGCGCTGCAAGCGCAGGTACCAGGTTATCAGAAAGAATGCCGGCCCTTATCACGAGAAACTTACCTGCGAAGCCGCTTAAAGGTGGCAGGCCTGCAAGACTGAAAGCCGAAATAAAGAAAAGAGCTCCCCATGCAGGACTTTTCCTTAGAAGATCGCCTGTCTGCCTGATGTCAAGCGTCCCCTTCTGCCTGTCAACCCACCCGGCCACCAGGAAAGCATTGGTTTTTGATATCATATTATGAACCAGGAAGAAGATTGCGGCGGCAAGACCTGAAACAGTGAAGAAGGCCAGCGCCGTGACTGCATATCCTACCTGGCTTATTATGTGAAATGACAGTATCTTCCTAAAGTCCACCTGCGAGGTTGCGGTAAGCACCCCTATGACCATCGACAATACTCCCATCCACATCACCAGCGGGTTCCAGAATGAATCAGAATGATAAAGGAAAAGGGTGTAGATCCTTATAAGCGCGTACACCCCTACTTTCGTAAGGAGACCTGCAAAGAGTGCTGTAACGGCCGGTGGCGGGGTATGATAGGATGCCGGCAGCCAGAAGAAGAAGGGGAAAAGGGCGCCTTTTATGGCAAATCCGACCACGAAGAGGACAAGTGCGGGAGACAGGGTTGTCAGCATCCCCGCCGAGGCCCCTATTTTCACCGAGAGGTCAGCCATGTTGAGGCTTCCCATCTTGCCATATAACACCCCAATGCCGGCAAGAAAGAAAAAGGAGGATATAAGGTTGAGAATGAGGTATTTGATGGAACCTTCAAGCTGGAGTCGCTCCCCGCCGAAACTAACCAGTATGAATGAGCCCATAAGCATCACCTCAAACCATACGTAAAGGTTGAATATGTCTCCGGCCAGGAAGCTGCCGTTCACTCCGGCCAGTATACCGAATGAGATGAGGAAATAACCATTCTCCTTCCTGAGGGCATCGACTGCCTGCACCGCGTATACCGTAGTGGCCAGGAAGACCACCGCGGCGGCCACAATCATGATGGCACTGAACCTGTCTGCCACCATTGTAATTCCATAGGGTGCCGGCCAGGAACCGATATTGCTGACGATGATCTCCCTTCCTGCCACAGCGATGGCAAGGCAGACGGCCATCAGCAGGTTGATCACCGCGAAGGCGACGGCGAGATGCTGCTTCAGCGCCTTCGACCTTGTCAGAAGGGCAATCACCATATAGGCTATCGGGATGAGAACCGGTGCCAGTACTTCCATATTCAGTCGCTGTTGCTCAATTGATCAAGGTCGTGCGTTCCCGTCACCTCAAAATACCGGAACTTAAGTGCAAGTATATAGGCTGCTATGCCCAGACTTATGACAACCGCGGTAAGAATGAGTGCCTGCGGCAGAGGATCGGAGATAAGGGAGGGGTCAATGGTCTCGGCTCCTTCGGGAATGAATCCCTTACCGTTTCGCTTTACTCCTCCCGCCAGGAAGATGATGAGATTGGTGGCATTGCTCAGGACAAAGACCCCGAGGATGACCTTCACGATGCTCCTTCGCAGTAAAAGGTAAACTCCGCAGGCGTATAATAATCCGATAAATATCGCTATGGCTAATTCCATTTTACTACATCCATTATGCTGATGATAATTGAAAGGATGACTCCCGTAACTACCAGGTAGATACCCGTATCAAAAAGAAGCGGGGTGCCCAGGTGAAGAACCATGCCGGCGGTGATTCTGACATCGAGCCAGAGTCCGGTAAATGGTTCCAGCCCGGAAAACAGGGGAATCATCAGTGCGATGATTCCCGCCAGCAGTCCGGCGCCCATAAGTTCGATGGTCGATATTCGCAGTAATCTCTTTACGCTTTCTGAACCGTTGATGATGCCATAGAAGATGAAACCCGTCGATGTGATTATTCCCCCTATAAACCCGCCGCCCGGATTATTATGGCCCCTGAGCAGTATGAAGACCGAAAAGGTCACCATTGCCAGGAGGTACAACTTCGATATTTTCCTGAGTATCAGGTTCCTCATGGCTCCTCCTCCTTTTTCTTAAGCTTGCTGACCCTTATGTTGAAGAGTGCATATACACCTACTGCGGCCAGTGTCAGAACCGTTATCTCCCCCAACGTATCGAGTGCCCTGAAATCGACGAGGATGACATTCACAATGTTCCGCCCGTGTCCCTGGGTCAGGCTGTTCTCAGCATAGAATGAAGAGATCGGATCGCTCAGGTTGACGGCGAGGGCGTTGAGCACGACAACTGCCACCATAACCCCCACGGCAAGTGCGATGGCAATGTCGCGAAGGCGCGACCTGCGTGACGAGAGCGGGGCGAATCCTGGCATCCGGTACATTACCATTACGAAAAGAACCATAAGGATCGTCTCTGCCAGGAACTGGGTGATGGCCAGGTCAACGGCTCCGTAGAACAGGTAGAGCAGCCCGATGCCGTAGCCAACCACAGCCATGGCCACTATGGCAGTAAGACGGCCCCCGGTGAAGACCGCAAAAACCACCGCCATTCCCGAAATAAGAAGCAGCAGAACAATATTGAGCCTGACGGGACTGAGAATGTCAAGCCTCACCTGGCTCGCATGGCCGGTAAGAAAGGGTATGGCCGCAAGTGCCAGGGTGACCAGGAAGAAGGTCATAAGGTAATACCTGTGATACCCATGCTGAATACGTGCAGTATTCCTCGCCGTGATCTCAAGGTATCTCTTCATGACCTTCATAAAGAGATCGGGGAGGAAGAGCCTGTCAAACCATCGCAGAACCGATGAAATTGCCGGCATGACCTTCCGGCGAAGGGTGAAGACGACTGATCCTGAGATGATCGTGAAAACACTCAGAAAGAAGACATCATTGAAGCCATGCCAGAGGGAGAGTTTCACGCCCGGATCATAATCACCCGCAACAACCAGCGCATTGCCTATAAGCATGTCGAGATTCCCGGGGACAAGCCCCAGAAGCAGGCCTGCAGCCGCCAGGAGGATTGTGCCGGCCGGGAAATACCAGGGAAAATCCCTCTCCCTGTATTTGAATGGCACTCCCTTTTTGGCCGGTGCAGGAGTGAACAGTTCGGCAAATATTGTCATGGAAATTGCCACCATCATGATGTTCGCGCCCACACCCAGGGGCAGAACCAGTTGCGCGAGACCCGGAAGCTGGATTTTAGCGTCATACATCAGCTCCTTGCCTATGAATCCCAGCATGGGAGGCAGGCCTGCCATCGAAACCAGCGAAAGAATGGTGGCAACGGTGGTAAGTGGGAGCCCCCTGCCCAGGCGTGCAAGCAGTTTTATGTCGCGTGTGCCGGTACTCTTGTCTATTATTCCGGCCATCATGAACAGTCCGCCCTTATAGAGTGCATGCACTATGAAGAATACCAGCGCGGCCTTCATTGACTCGGAGGTGTCAATGCCTATAAGCATCACCATAGTACCAAGCGCGCTGATGGTGGTAAAGGCCAGTATTCTCTTCAGATCGGTCTGCCCCATCGAGAAGAAGGCTCCCAGGAACATCGTAATGCCCCCGGCAACCATCAGAGATCCCCGCCAGAGGTAAAAATCACCAAGTAAGGGGTGGAGACGCAACAGCAGGAAAATCCCGGCATTGACCATTGTTGCCGAATGGAGGTATGAGCTCACCGGTGTGGGAGCCTGCATAGCACCGGGAAGCCAGAAATGAAACGGGAACTGTGCCGATTTTGTAAGCACCGCCATCAGTACCATTATGAATATCAGCAAAGTCCGGGAGTCCGATTCAAGTGTGAATCCCGATGATATCATTTCGCTTATGTTGTAGGTGCCCGCCTCCTCGCCGGCAAGTATCACGGCAAACAGGAGGCAGAGTCCTCCGAAACCGGTTATAAGCAGCGACTGCAGCGATGCCTGCCTTGCCTTTTCCGAATGGTAGTCAAATCCGATGAGCAGGAATGAGGTGACGCTGGTTATCTCCCAGAATATGAACAGCGCCATCAGGTTGTCGGCAAATACCATTGCAGTCATCGCCCCCATGAAAAGGGTAAGATAGAGGTAGAACTGACCCTGCCGCTCATATTTGGCCATGTAAAAGGCAGAGTACAGAAACACGAAAGCCCCTATGCCGGTGATAAGCAGTCCGAAGGTAATGCTCAGTCCGTCAAGCCTGAAGGCAAGGTTAATGCTTTCGGTGAGTGTGAAGAGTTTTCCTGTTATTATAACGGAATCAACACCTATTGAGGGTATGACGAAAAGTAAGGATATAAAGATCAGAAGGGGAATGAGGGCTACGATCATTCCCAGGCGCTTTCTGAAGAGCCTTATGAGAAGGGGTGAGAATACTCCTGCCAGGAAGATCAGCCCTGTAAGCAGTGGAAGGTATGTTGCTGCCTTTTCCGCCATAGTCCGTCACTTGTTAACACCCGGGGCGGGAAAAGGTTCTGCTGGCTTTTCCCTTCCGTTACAGACTGCCATGTGATCCCGGCGGGACTCGAACCCACAACCAACAGAACCGGAATCTGCCATTCTATCCATTGAACTACGGGACCGGTTTATGGCTGCAAAAGTACACTCATTGATCGATTTTTCAAAGCTCTTTGGCCATTTTCGGAATATATGTGGCAGCTTCAGATAGCAGTATTGTCAAAGATTTCCTAATTTCGCAACCCTGTAGCGGAGTTGTAATATTATTATCGGAATTATGGAATACAGGTTCAGGGAGATAGAAAGGAAATGGCAGAAGTACTGGGAGGAAAACAGAACATTCAGGACGGAAGATGATTTCACGAGGAAGAAATACTATGTTCTCGATATGTACCCTTATCCCTCGGGTTCCGGACTTCACGTAGGGCACCCTGAGGGTTACACTGCAACTGATATCGTTGCCCGCTACAAGAGGATGAAGGGTTTCAACGTGCTGCATCCGATGGGATGGGATGCTTTTGGCCTGCCTGCCGAACAATATGCCATTCAGACCGGAACCCACCCTGCCGTTACCACGGAAAAAAACTGCACCACCTTCCGCCGCCAGATAAAGGAGATCGGGCTGAGCTACGACTGGGACAGGGAGATCAACACCACCGACCCCGATTATTACAGGTGGACACAGTGGATCTTCATGAAACTGTACAATACCTGGTTCGACGATAAAACCGGCAGGGGCAGGCCGGTCGCCGAACTCGAAATCCCCGGTGATATAAGGAATAAAGGCAGGGAAGCCATAAGCGAATACATCGATGAGAGGCGCCTGGCCTATTATGCCGAGGCAAGCGTCTGGTGGTGCCCTTCCTGCAGCATTGTCTGCGCCAACGAGGAGGTACTGACTGACGGGTCGCATGAAAAGTGCGGCAACAATGTAGTCAGGAAACAGTTGAAACAGTGGCTGCTGCGTATCCCTCTCTATGCCGAAAGGCTGTTGTCGGGTCTCGACCCGCTCGACTGGCCCGAGGGAATAAAGGAGATGCAGCGCAACTGGATTGGCCGGTCAGAAGGAGCCGAAGTGGATTTCAGTATCAGTGGCAACGACAAAATCAGAATAAGAGTATTCACAACCCGGCCCGACACCCTCTTCGGAGCAACATATATGGTTCTGGCCCCCGAGCATGAGCTGGTTAACGAGCTTACCACCCCTGAATTCAGGCAGCAGGTCGACGACTACATCAGGACAGCCATGCTCAAGTCGGATCTCGACCGCACTGACCTGGCCAGGGAAAAGACCGGTATCTTCACCGGCAGCTACGCCATTAACCCGATCAACGGAGCGGAAATACCCGTGTGGATTGCCGACTATGTTCTCACCGGCTATGGAACCGGTGCCATAATGGCGGTACCGGCCCACGACACCCGCGACTTCGAGTTTGCCCGCAAATTCGGCCTTCAGATAAAATGCATCATGGAGCCCGACACAGACGACCCTGATCTGCGGCAATCGGTTGTGAGGGGCGAAGCCTGCTGGACAGGTGATGGCAGATACATCAACTCCGCCAACAGACCGGGGGGAATTGACATCAACGGCATGAGCCTGGAAGATGGTATTGCGGCAACTATTAAATGGCTTGAAGACAAAGGCCTGGGGGTGGCACATACCAACTACAAGCTGAGGGACTGGCTTTTCAGCAGGCAAAGATACTGGGGTGAGCCCTTCCCGGTCATCCACTGGGAGGATGGTGAGATAACACTTCTCGATGAGGCGGAGCTACCGCTTCTTCTTCCCGAACTCGAGAAATACCAGCCCGGCGAATCGGGCGAATCTCCCCTCAGCAATGCT
>JAVEWX010000251.1:0-3136 GCA_034004335.1 Bacteroidales bacterium
ATTTCTTCTCGGTTTTCAGGTAGATATTATACAGGAGAGACTTTGCCCTGTTAAGTCTTACCTTCACTGTCCCGATGGGCAGGTTCATTTCCGAGGCTATCTCCTCGTACGAATACTCCCTGAAGTACCTCAGTTCGATAAGATCCCTGTACATGGGCTTGAGCTGCCTGATGACCTCCCTGAGCCTTCTTATTTTCTGGTCATTGATCATGATTTCCTCGGGATCGGGAGATTCGGATGGGAGGGTGGCGGTGATGTCCTCATCCTCATCCGGACCCTGGTCGTATGCCGAGGGCATCATCTGCTTCTTCCTGATGAAGTCGATGCAGTTATTGGTTGCGATCCTGAACAGCCAGGTACTGAAGGCATAGTCGGGAGTATATGAGTCGATGTTTTTAAAGGCCTTTCCGAAGGCTTCTATGGTAAGATCCTCTGCATCGGATGGGTTATTGACCATCCTGAGCAGGAGATAGTAGATGGCATCGCGATATCGGTTCATGAGAATAGCAAACGCCCTGCCGTCACCATCCCTGGCTTTTTCAACTACCAGCAGGTCCTTTCTGGCCTTCTCTGAAAGGTCATTGTTAGCTCTCATATCTTCCTGCCAGGTTTTCTGCTAAAATTACCAATATATAGCAGGGAATTTATGACTGGTGAAAAAAAATCAAAAAACAGTGCCGGCGGTACGATGCCGGGTTCATCAAATTTCTTTCCTGCCCGGGCAACTATCATCAGCCTTACAATTAACGGAACCGCGGTCAGCGGTACTACGAGCTGCCAGAGGAACATCGATGAGAGAAGGACAATCGCCGATATGTACATTGCCATCCGCGATAATGGTTCGATGGTTAGTCTTATCTTGTCATCTGTGTTGTAGCGGGCAGCGGTGGTCAGGTGCCTCTTTTTCTGGCGGATAAACTCTCGCAATGTTCCTGCAGCCACCGACCTGGTATGAGCGTTCCGGCTGAGGACGACAGAGGTGTTCGTTGCTGTAGCGTTGGCGTTTACAAAGAGGTCATCATCACCTGAGTCCATATGGTAATGAGTTGAGAATCCGTTATTGCTGAGGAACAGTTCCTTCCTGTAAGCAAGGTTTCTTCCCACTCCCATGTATGGTACACCCCTCAGTGCCATTCCCGAATATTGCATGGCGATAAACATGGATTCATATCTGATAAAGCGGTTGAGAAGGCCCCTTGCACGACTGTAGCCCCCATATCCCAATACGATTTCACTACCCCTGGTCAGAGGCAGGGTCATTAGGGTCAGCCATTCATCAGACACTGGTATGCAATCGGCATCGGTCATCAGGAGTATTTCATTTGAGGCTGCCTTGACACCAATCACCTGTGCCAGTTTCTTGTTGTGTCTGAACCGGTGGTCAATGTTGATGGTTGATATTTTCAGGTGTGGATATTCATTTTTTAGTTGGGACAGGACAATGTCGCTGTCATCTTCCGAGTTGTCGTTAACCACAACAACCTCAAAACGGGGGTGATTCTGGCGGAGTACTGCAGGGAGGTTTGCCCGCAGGTTCTCTGCTTCGTTCCTGGCACAGATAACAACTGAAACCGGTTCCCGGTGACTCTCAGGCACATTAATGCCGCATGACCTCACGGCCCTGAGATAGTACCTAAGCCAGTAGAACAGCTGTACTGCAACCGTGACAGCCAGTAACACCATCACATTGTAAAGAAAGGGTGTGCCGTCAAATTCCATCATACCCTTTTATATTTCTGGGCAATATTAGCAAGATATTCGGAAAGGCTGAAATCAAATTATCAACACTGCCAGGCATCGATGGACTGAAAATTTTGCAGCTGCTTTCGCGGCTCGCACAGATAGATTACCTTTGTGGTTCCTGAATGAGTAAATTAATGTTTGAAATTGAGGCCAGGGAAGGTGTTGGCGCGGCAAGGGCCGGAGTTTTGCGGACCGGCCACGGGATTGTCGAAACTCCCTGTTTCATGCCGGTAGGGACGGCAGGCACGGTGAAGGGTATTCTTCCCCGCGACCTGAAGGAGGCAGTGGGTACCCGGATAATTCTTGGGAACACTTATCATCTCTATCTGAGACCCGGGGTCGTGGTGTTGAAACAGGCCGGCGGGCTTCATCGCTTCATGACCTGGGAGGGTCCTCTCCTGACCGACAGCGGGGGGTACCAGGTATTCTCGCTTGCGGCCAACCGGAAGCTTTCTGAGGAGGGGGCAATGTTCAAATCACACATCGACGGATCGAAACACTTCTTTACTCCCGAGAATGTTGTTGATATACAGAGGATAATAGGGGCAGACATAATAATGGCATTTGATGAGTGTACTCCCTATCCCTCTGACCACAGGAGAGCCGCGGAGTCGATGAGGCTGACACACCGATGGCTCGACAGGTGTCTGGGACGTTTCAGGGAGACTTCGCCACTCTACGGCTATGAACAGCAATTTTTTCCGATAATCCAGGGGAGCACATTCCCCGATCTGAGAAGGGAGTCGGCAACGGAGATTGCATCAAGGGGAGCGGCCGGAAACGCTATTGGCGGATTGTCGGTGGGTGAGCCGGCAGAGGTAATGTACGACATGATAGAAATAGTTAATGAGATACTGCCTGAAGATAAACCCAGATACCTGATGGGAGTAGGAACTCCTCTGAATATCCTCGAGGGAATTGAGCGGGGAATAGACATGTTTGATTGTGTGATGCCCACCCGGAACGGAAGGAATGGCATGCTTTTCACCAGCGACGGTGTGATAAACATCCGCAACAGGAGGTGGATGGATGATCACTCGCCCCTCGACGAAGGCATACCCGCTGCAATCAGCAACAGCTTTTCGAAAGCTTACCTCCGGCACCTTATTATCTCGGGGGAGATACTTGGGCTGACCATCGCCAGCATTCACAACCTGGCCTTCTATCAGTGGCTCACTGCCACTGCCAGGGAAAAAATTGCGGGCGGAAATTTCACATCGTGGAAGAGGGAGATGGCGGAGAGGCTCAGGGGAAGGCTGTAACATAGAAAAGATGAAGCTGATAGACCTATATATAATCAGGAAGTTCCTTGGTACCTTCGTTTTTGCGCTTGCACTTATCCTGCTGATTGCTGTCGTCTTTGACTTCGCGGAAAAGATTGATGACTTCATGG
>JAVEWX010000002.1:0-62544 GCA_034004335.1 Bacteroidales bacterium
GTATTTTTGCCGACCTGTTGGTATTGGAGTGCTGGTTTATCAGTAAGTTGGATGCTACAGACCAGATTAGCTTTATATTGTTATCGAGCCTGTCGACGCCCTGCACTCCATCATTTTCCGCAGTCATCTCCTTGCCTCTCAGTATCGCCTCAGTCCAGAGATAGACAGGTATTCTTCCTCTGACAGGATTATTTCCCATAGGCAGCACCGTCCAGAAGGGGGCCCCGCCAACCTGATTTGCAAGGCCGCTGGCCCATCCACCCGGGATACCCACGTTGCCTGTAATCGCAGCGAGTACTGCGCCGGCCCTCACAACCTGTTCGCCGTATGCCCTTCTCTGCATACCGTATCCCTGGTATAGCACTGCCGGCTTTGTGGTGGCGTATTCCCTGGCTATCCTGCTGATGGTTTCTGCGGGAACCATGGTTATCCTGGCGGCCCACTCCGGCGTTTTTGGCGTACCGTCGCGTGTTCCGAGAACATAATCGGACAACGATTCCTCATCTTCATAGCCCTCAGGCATCTGCGACTTGTCGAACCCGATGCATGCTTTCCTTATAAATTCATCATCGGCAAGCTTCTCGGTGATGATAACATAGATCATGGCAGTCATCATGGCTGTATCGGTTCCCGGGCGAATGGGGATCCATTCATCGGCCAGGGCTACTGCGCTGAGGCTCAGCCTGGGGTCAATGCATACTGTTCTGGCTCCGTTTTCGCGGGCTTTCCTGATAAAATAGTCGCTGTTGGTGCCATCCTTCATCTCGGCAGGATTCCAGCCCCACATCAGGATATATCTTGAATTCATCCAGTCCTGTCTCTGGTTACCCGTATCGAGTGTGCCGTAGACATATGGAGTGGCTATGTTGATACAGGCCCAGCTATAACTATTGTAATAGCCGAGGCATCCCCCTATAAGGTTCATCAGCCTTGCCGCGGGCCACCTTCCGTTGGTGTTGTTGTAGGAACCCGTACCGTAGGGAACATATATTGCTGAGTTCCCATATTTGGCGATAACCTCCGTGATGCGGTCGTGCATTATCGTATAAGCCTCATCCCAGCTTATGCGCTCGAAGCTGCCCTCACCCCTTCTTCCCGTACGCTTAAGCGGATACTTTAACCTGTCGGGGTGGTATTGCCTCTTACGGTATGCCCTTCCACGCATGCAGGCCCTAAGCTGAGGATCGTCGATGCCGTCATAGGGCCTGTCATCTGTTTCGATGCGGGTTATGATGCCACCTGTAACATGGACCTTCAGCAGACATTTCCCTCCGCAGTTATGAGCCGGACAACCGGTACGGATGATGGCATCGGGCTGCTGGTATTCCTTAATGCCTGTTCCATTCGGTTTTCGTCCCGGGGCGGGTGCCGAAAAGGCTTCGAAGGCAGGAGCTGCCAGCAGCGATCCTCCTATGACGGATGACCACTGCACAAAGTTCCTCCTGTTTATTGATGGTCCTTTCTGCCTGTCTTTATCAGCTTTGTGGTTCTTCATTATTCCTCTTTTCTGTTTAGCCGCCGGTTGATACTGCACTGTGAGGCATTCGCGGCAGGGGGTAAAAATAATAAAAAATATTGTTCAGGTTCCTCGTTCTTCGTTCCTCGTTCCTCGTTCTTCGTTCCTCGTTCCTCGTTCCTCGTTCCTCGTTTAGGGTTTAGAGTTCTGAGTTCAGGCTATGCCAGCCATAGCTGATGGAGTCAGCATCTGCTGGGTTGCGTGTTACGGGTTGCGGATATATGGGTGGAAGCTGAAGGATGAATCACTATGGTTTTGAGGGACAGGCCACAGGTCGTTAAGACTTCAAAGACAGCCCGAAGGGCGTCAAGACAGGGCGAAGCCCGTATGGACAATTCCGATTACCGATAACCGGTGGAAAATAAGTATTAATAAGTATCTGCCGGTAATTGTTAATATCTACTTTTGGGGCGGAAAACAAAAAAATCAGTCTTATCGTGGATATTTTTGACAAAATCAGATCGAACAGGGGTGCATTGGGACAATACCAGATGCAGGCTCATGGGTACTTTACATTTCCGAAGCTCGAGGGTGTGATAGCCCCGAGGATGAAATTCATGGGCAAGGAGGTTTTAACATGGAGTCTCAACAATTATCTGGGACTGGGTAATCATCCTGATATCAGGAAAACGGATGCAGAGGCGGCTGCACAGTACGGACTTGCTTACCCGATGGGTGCAAGGATGATGTCGGGACAGACATCCGTTCATGAAAAATTTGAAAGGATGGCTGCTGAATTCACCGGGAAGGAGGATGCATACCTGCTCAACTATGGTTACCAGGGTATGGTCTCGATCATTGACTCCCTGCTCGACAGGCGTGATGTAGTGGTCTATGACTCCGAGTCGCATGCCTGCATAATCGACGGCCTGAGGCTTCACATAGGAAAGAGGTTCGTTTTCCCGCACAACGACATTGAAAATTGTGAGAAGCAACTGCAGAGGGCAGAGAAGCTGACCAGTGAAACAGGCGGAGGAATACTTGTCATCACTGAAGGGGTGTTCGGAATGGCCGGTGACCTCGGGAAGCTCGATAAGATAGCCGCTCTCAAGAAGAAATACAAATTCCGTCTTCTCGTTGATGATGCTCATGGATTCGGAACCATGGGCAATACAGGAGCCGGTACGGGTGAACACTTTGGCGTGCAGGATGAGATAGATGTCTATTTTGCCACCTTTGCCAAAGCGTTCGCAGGAATAGGAGGATTCGTATCGAGTACCAGGGATGTCATCAACTATCTTCGCTACAACCTGAGATCGCAGATATATGCCAAGTCGTTGCCGATGGCAATGACATTGGGAGCCATCAAGCGACTTGAGATGATGAAGACCAATCCGGAACTCAGAGAGAAGCTCTGGGTAATAGTAAGGGCCCTTCAGAAAGGGCTTAGGGAGGCCGGATTCAACCTTGGCAATACCGAGTCCCCGGTAACGCCGGTGTTCCTCAAAGGAGGCATCCCGGAAGCTACCCAGGTCACATACGATCTGAGAGAGAACTATGGTATCTTCTGTTCAATAGTCATCTATCCGGTTGTTCCAAAGGATGTGATCATGCTTCGGATAATCCCGACAGCCGTTCATACCCTCGAGGATGTCAACTATACGATTAAGTGCTTCAAGGCGGTCAAGGAAAAACTCGAGAAGGGTCTTTACCCGAAGGAAGTAGCCGATTTTACAAAAAGATAACCCGCAAAGCCCAAAGGCATCCTTCAATAATGAGATCCCGGTAACCAGCCGGGATCTTTTTCATTTCCGATCCTGTCTGACTGGTCCATAATATTGACCCAATTCAAGCGTTGTTAGATGGTAATACAAATATTTATTGTAATTTTGCGCAACATTTCAGATTATGAGGCTTTACAGTTTATTGATAATCCTTTCTGCCCTACTTGTCACCTCCTGCGGCGAATATGAGAAGCTGCTCAAGAGCAGCGATTATGAGCTGAAGAAGGATAAGGCCATCGAATATTACGAAGCCGGAAAATACATTAAGGCCACCGAACTACTGGGGCAGGTCCTGCCCCGCTACAGGGCTTCTGAGGAGGCTGAACGGCTTAGCTGGCTCAATGCCCGCTCCTTTTATGAGCTTCAGGACTATATGATGGCCGGCACCTATTTCTCTAACTTCAGCTTGACATTTCCTTTCAGCAGGTATGAGGAGGAGGCTGTTTTCATGGCTGCATATTGCGATTATAAGATGTCACCAAGGCCTCAACTTGACCAGGAATATACACGTAAGGCTATTGAGGGATTCAACCTGTTCAGGAGAAGGTTTCCTGCAAGTACCAGGCTGGCCGAAGCAGACAAGATTATCATGGAACTGGAGGAAAAGCTTGTTGAGAAATCTTACCTGAGTGCCAGGCTCTATTACGACATGGGACAGTTCAGGGCGGCAACGGTAGCCCTTAACAACAGCCTTAATGAATATCCCGACACCAAATTCAGGGAGGAGATGATGTATCTGAAGCTTAGCGCCCACATGCTGTATGCTGAATATAGTGTCTCCGACAAGAAGCTTGAAAGGTATCAGGATGCTTATGACGATTATCTTTCCTTCGTTGAGGAATATCCTGAAGGCAGATATGATAAGGAGGTAAAGAAAATACATGATACCCTGCTCAGAATTCTGAAACCCGGGGACAGTAAAATTGATATTGAAAACAGATAGGATATGGATTACAAGAAGTCACCTGCACCACTTACTACAGTTACCAGGAACATCACCACCTTTGATGAAAATACCGAAAACCTCTATGAGGCTGTGGTGATCTGTTCGAAGAGATCCAACCAGATTGGTGTGGAGATGAAACAGGAGCTTAACAAGAAGCTTGAAGAGTTTGCCTCATTCTCCGATAATCTCGAGGAGGTTTTTGAGAACAGGGAGCAGATAGAGATATCGAAGTTCTATGAGCGTCTTCCGAAACCGACGCTCATTGCCCTGAAGGAATTTGAGGATGATAAGATATATTTCCGGAACCCTGACAAGGAGTCAAGGACAAGGACAAAATAAATAGTCCCGATGCTGAAGGGCAGGCACATACTGGTAGGCGTGACGGGGGGTATCGCTGCATACAAGACAGCGCACCTCGTCAGGATGCTTGTCAGGGAGGGTGCTGAGGTGAAGGTTGTGATGACCCCTCTGGCCAAAGAATTCATCACACCACTGACACTGGCCACACTCTCGCGAAACCCGGTGCTTGTCGATTTCTACAATCCCATGAATGGCGACTGGAACAGTCATGTTGATCTTGGCCTGTGGGCTGACCTTTTTGTCATAGCCCCTGCTACTGCCAATACAATGGGAAAAATGGCCTCTGGCATCGCCGACAATCTGTTGCTCACCACCTACCTGTCAGCGAGGTGCCCGGTAGTGCTTGCTCCGGCAATGGATTTTGACATGCTAAAGCACCCGGCAACCGTTGCCAGCATTGCTACTTTAAGGTCATTCGGCAACCATATCGTAGAACCAGTTTCAGGAGAACTGGCCAGCGGCCTTGAGGGAAAGGGACGCATGGCGGAACCTGAGGCAATAATGAAGGAAATTGCGGCGATCCTTTCAAAAAAAAAAGGCCTGACCTCTCGGGGATAAGGGTGCTCGTCAACGCCGGGCCCACACACGAATCAATCGATCCGGTAAGGTTTATAGGGAATCATTCATCAGGAAAGATGGGTGTTGCCATTGCAGTAGCGGCATCTGCCTGCGGGGCTGATGTACATCTCATTGCCGGTCCCGGTGTAGTAGTGCCACCAGGCCTGCCCCTCCAGGTAACATGGGTTACTACTGCCGATGAGATGGCTGCCGCCTGCCAGGGATCGTTCCCGGGATGTGATGTGGCAGTGCTGGCTGCGGCCGTTGCTGACTTTACCCCGGTGGAAAAACATGACACGAAGGTTAAAAGGGGAACCGGTGAAATGATCATTCGCCTCAGGCCTACATCTGATATTGCCGCCGGTCTTGGTTCCACAAAAAAAAGCGGTCAGATCATCTGCGGCTTTGCACTGGAAACTGATAATGAGATTGATAATGCGGTCGGCAAACTCAGGCGCAAGAACCTCGACATGATAGTACTGAACTCTCTGCGCGACGAAGGTGCCGGATTCGGAGTCGACACCAACAGGGTAACCATCATTGACAGTAACAATAAAATTGATAAATTTGAGTTGAAACCTAAGGATGAAGTGGCCCTCGACATATTGTGGAAAATCGTTTCGCTAAGAGAAAGGAAACTATGAGGAGGCTTTTCGCGGTTCTGACTGTTGTGCTTTTGATCGCACCTGCAACGGTGTCGGGACAGGAGTTGCTGTGTAATGTCCAGGTGACGGCGCAGCGTATTCAGGGATCCAACAGACAGGTCTTCCAGACG
The DNA here is from genome assembly GCA_034004335.1 of Bacteroidales bacterium. Classification (GTDB taxonomy): domain Bacteria; phylum Bacteroidota; class Bacteroidia; order Bacteroidales; family VadinHA17; genus SLNP01. The sequence goes on from JAVEWX010000002.1 coordinate 5,880, forward strand.
ATGCAGCGCGACATATATGAGTTCATGAACAACACCGTCTGGACCAACCATGTATACAGCTATGCCGAACGCATCGACTGCAACATAATGATAAACCTTACCGAGCAGCTGTCGGCCGATGAATTCAGGGGAACCCTGCAGGTCCAGCTCAGGCGGCCCGTGTACAACACAACATACAATTCCACCATACTGAACTTCATCGACAACAACATACAGTTCAGGTATGTGGAGTTCCAGCCACTCGAGTTCGATCCCAACAGTCACAGGTCAAACCTGGTGTCGTTGCTGGCATATTATGCCTACATGGTTATTGGCTTCGATTACGATACCTATTCTCCTGAGGGGGGTACCGAGTTTTTCCAGATAGCGGAGAAGATCGTCACCAATGCCCAGAGCGCACCGGAAACAGGGTGGAAACCTTATGACGGAACCCGTAACCGCAACCGCTACTGGCTTGTCAAGAATGTGCTTGACCGTCAGTACCAGATGGTCAGGATGTTTGTCTATGAGTATCACAGGAAGGGACTTGACATGATGGAGTCGAGGGTCAACGAGTCGAGAACATCAATAGTGGAGAGCCTTAGATTGTTGCAGCAGGTATACCGGACAAGGCCCGATCCCTTCATGTACTATATGCAGATAGTAATAGAGGCCAAGACCGATGAACTGGTCAATATCTACAGCAAAGCCTTTGCCGAGGAGAAGAGCAGGGTGGTACAGATACTGACGGAAATCGACCCGGCCAACAAGGCAAAATACGAAAAGATACTGAGTACAACATAATCATCTCCCCCCTGCAATGCTGGTCAGACTGACTGTTCGCAACTATGCCCTCATCAGGGAACTCGACATGGAACCGGGTGACGGGCTGACCATAATTACCGGGGAGACCGGAGCCGGGAAGTCCATTCTTCTTGGAGCCCTTTCCCTTATTCTCGGGAACCGTGCTGATACCTCCGTCCTTCTGAATCACGATGAAAAATGTGTTGTGGAGGGAGTCTTTGACCTTGCCGGAAAGGATATGGAGATCTATTTCAGTGAGAATGACCTCGACTATTCCGATAATACCATACTTCGCCGCGAGATCAATCCTGCGGGAAAATCGAGGGCCTTTGTGAACGACACTCCGGTTAACCTTAATATCCTCAGAGAGATAGGCGACCGCCTCGTGGATATCCATTCACAGCACAACAACCTGCTTCTCAACGACAGCGCCTTCCAGCTTGGAGTACTCGATTCGGTGGCAGATAATGCTGCTCTTCTGAAGAGTTACAGGGAGGCCTATGAGGAATACAGGGCTCTAAAGAGGGAATATGAGGGACTGAAGGAGAATGCAGACCGTAACAGGGCTGATCTCGATTACTACAACTTCCAGCTCAGTCAACTGGATGAGGCCCGCATGGTGCCCGGTGAACTCCCGGAACTGGAGACGGAGCGTGACATGCTCGCTCATGCAGGCGAGATAAGGACTGTTTTGGGAAGTGTTACCGGAGCCCTTGGTTCCGACGATATTTCAGTCGCAAACATGCTGGGTGAGGCGAGAATCGCATTGCAGAAGGTAGCAGGATTCATCGCCGGTGGCAGGGAACTGTTGTCGCGGCTTGAGTCGGCTGCCATTGAGCTGGACGACATCACCTCCGACCTGGCGAGGATAGCGAATGCCACGGAGGATGATCCCCGGCGTCTTCAGATAGTCAGTGACCGCATCGACCTGTTGTATACACTGCTGCATAAGCACCGGCTTGAAACAGTGGAACAGCTGATCGAAAGGAGGGAGGAGATTGCCGCTTCACTGAACAGGATAGCCACAGGTGATGAACGTCTGTCAGAGTTGGAGGGACTTGTTGCGGCATCGCTCGCCAGACTGACCGGACTGGCAGAACAACTGACCGCATCGAGGAGAGATGTTATTGGTGAACTCGGGAACAGGGTGGCCGGATTACTGACATCGCTCGGCATACCTGCCGCCCGTTTCCAGGTGAAGATGGAACCATCGGCAGGGTTTACCCCAACCGGCGCCGACAGGGCTGAGTTTCTATTCTCTGCCAACAGGCAGGTTGCCCCGGAAACACTTTCACGTGTTGCGTCGGGAGGCGAACTTTCGAGGGTTATGCTGAGTCTGAAGTACCTTCTCTCACAAAGCCGCAGCCTGCCAACAATCATCTTTGACGAGATCGACGCCGGAGTTTCAGGGGAGGTGGCCGAAATGGTAGGGACAATGCTTGCCGGAATGGGCAGAACCATGCAGGTCATTAACATAACCCACCTTCCGCAGGTGGCCGCCCTGGGTGACCGCCACTTTTTTGTTTATAAAAATGACTCAACCGACTCAACAATTACTCACCTTCGTTTGTTATCGGATGAGGAAAGGGTTCAGGAGGTGGCCAGACTCATAAGCGGCAGTGAGATTACTGATGCTGCGGTTGAACATGCCAGAACGCTCTTCCGAAAAGATACCTGATCAATGGTTAACGATTTGCGATTTATGAAATGGGTACCAGGTGTCAGGTATCCGGCGTCCGGCATCCGGCATCCGGCATCCGGCGTCCGGCGTCCGGCGTCAGCTCTAAACCCTAAACCCTGAACGAAGAACGAAGAACGAAGAACGAAGAACGAAGAACGAAGAACGAAGAACTGGCGACCAGTAACAAGCAACCAGCAACCAGATACCATGTCAAACGGATTACTTAATGGAAAGAAGGGCATCATTTTCGGTGCGCTGAATGATAAATCAATAGCCTGGCAGGTCGCCCTAAAAGCTCACGAGCAGGGCGCTAAGCTGATACTTACAAACGCTCCTGTGGCCATGAGGCTGGGAACAATAAACGAGCTGGCTGATATTACAGGCAGCAGGGTTATTCCGGCTGATGCCACAAGCATGGATGATCTCAGGCTCCTTTTTGACGAAGCAATGAAGGAATTCGGCGGAAAAATCGACTTCGTACTTCATTCAATCGGTATGTCACCAAATGTCAGGAAGGGAATACCGTATCCCGAGATAAGCTATGAGAATATGCTCAAAACCCTTGACATATCGGCGCTCAGCTTTCACAGGATACTACAGATTGCCTACAGGATGGACGCTATCAATGAATGGGGATCGGTTTTGGCCCTCAGCTATGTGGCTGCCCAGAGAACCCTGGCAGGGTATAATGACATGGGTGATGCCAAGGCCCTGCTCGAATCCATTGCCAGGAGTTTCGGTTACATTTACGGCAGGGACAGGAAGGTAAGGGTTAACACTATATCCCAGTCACCAACTCCGACCACTGCCGGGGCCGGAATATCGGGCTTCGACAGCCTGACCGACTTCTCGGACAGGATGTCACCGCTCGGCAATGCAACGGCAGAGGAGTGCGCCAACTACTGCGTGGTGCTGTTCTCCGATCTTACCCGCAAGGTTACAATGCAGAACCTTTACCACGACGGTGGCTTCTCGAGCATGGGCATGAGTCAGAGGGCGATAGAGCAGTACAATAAGAGCTTCAATGAGTGTATATGCGACTAGCTGCTAAGCATTTATACCTATTTTAAACACCGGACATACCCTGTGTGAACCCCTTTACATATTTTTGGTATACATCAAACCTGTATGCCATGGTTAAGCTTTTAATACTGGTTGTATTTTATGTAACCTTTCCGCTTGCAATCATTTCCATGTGCAAAAAATGGTCCTTCTTCAAGAAGATGGGGACCATTGTGCTGGCCTATTTTTTCGGACTTCTCCTGGGGAACATAGGGTTGTTGCCCAAGGGCTCTGAGGCTTACAGATTTCAATTGCAGGGGAGGGCAGCAATACCCTCCGCGGAGATTGAAGGTCTGGTGTCAGCCGGAACGCTGAATCAGAATGATGTCTGGGTTAACCAGGTTGCCGGATTGCAGGACATAATGGTAACGATCATCGTCCCCCTGGCAATACCACTGCTGCTTTTTTCACTGAACATACGGAGGTGGTTCAAACTTGCGGGCCAGGGCCTGCTGTCAATGATTCTTGCTTTCATATCAGTTATTGTAGTCATTGCCACAGGTTACCTGATCTTCAGGGACCTGGTTCCCGACTCATGGAAGGTTGCAGGCATGCTTACAGGGGTATACACCGGTGGAACGCCTAACCTGGCCGCTATCAGGACTGCGTTGGATGTTGACCCCAGCCTCTACATCATGACCCACACCTACGATTTGATTATAGGAGCATTTGTTATACTTTTTTTCATTTCTGCAGGGCGACAGATTTTCGGTCTTGTATTGCCACCGTTCAAAAAACCTGAGATAACCGGTGATACAACAGATGTCGTTGAGGAACTCGAGGATATGGATGATTTTACCGGGATGCTGGTCAGGAGAAGGTGGACTGGACTGCTTGCGGCTCTCGGAATTTCAATACTTATTTTCGGAATTTCAGCCGGCCTTAGTCTCATTTTCAAATCAATACCCCAGATGGTTGTCGTGATATTGGCGATAACGACATTTGGTATCCTGGCATCTCTGCTACCGAGGATAAACAAGATTGAGAAGACCTTTCATCTGGGCATGTACCTCATTCTTATTTTCTCACTGGTGGTTTCCTCCATGGCCGACCTGAGTATAGTATTTAGCATCAAGTATATAGATCTTTTCCTGTTCGTGCTTTATGCATACTTCGGCTCGATGATACTTCACCTGCTGCTGTCGGTTATTTTCAGGGTTGATACGGATAATTTCCTTATAACCACAACCGCATTGATCTATTCACCTCCATTTGTCCCGGTGGTTGCGGCAGCCCTGAAAAACAAGGATGTCATCACCACCGGCCTTACGGTCGGGCTGATAGGCTATGTGGTAGGCAACTACCTTGCCGTTCCATTGGCTTATCTCCTTAAAGGACTCTAAAAAAGGTAGTTCAGGCCCATATAGAATCCCATCCCGCCATCCTGCTTGTTGAAGGCCTTGCCCAGATCGACAGCGATGATGAAATTTTCATTCATCACGATCCTCAGGCCTGCACCGGCAGTGAAGTGAAGCTTCTCGGAGTCGGGACTGAAGAAATCAGACAACTCCCACCCATTATCCAGAACAGGGTTGACATCTATCGTGCCGGTTATCATCCCGAAATCGGAGAAACCGTTAAGGCCTATGTAGAATGACTGGTTAATGAAGTTGAACCTTACTGCCTTCCAGCGAAGCTCGACGTTGCCGTACATGAATCCGTCTCCTATGACCCTGTTGCGCAGCACACCCCTTATTGATTTCCCCCCTCCCAGTCCTTCCGATGTTGCACCACGGAGTACGGAGACAATTACCTGTGACTGGTAATATGCAGGTGTCTCACCAAATATGGTTGTCTGATATCCCAACCGGTATGCCAGGCTGAGGTCGTTAGGGACAATAGTGAAGTATTGCCTGTGTGTGAAGTAAAATTTTCCGAAGCTGTTTTCACTTCCCAGGAACTCCAATGAGGCTTCAATACCGGCCTCTGTCCAGAGTCCCTTCATCGGGTTTGCCCTGTTGTCGCGCGAATCAAATGTCAGTCCGGCCTTAATGGTATTGACCCACCCGCCATCGAACTCTTCATCGGAAATAATACCCCATCTGTTATACAGCTCATAGAGTCCGGGCTCATCCTCATGTGAAGGCAGGAGATCTTCTGCGTCCTTGCCCTTGTTCAGCTTGTCAATGTCAACCAGTCCCACCGTGAATTTCTGAATATTAAAGCCTGCATTCCATTTCAGGTTGTTGCCTGAGAGATTGCCCTGGAAGTCATTCTTGAACCTGAAATACTGCCTCTTGTTCCGGTAGAACATCCTTGTAAGGTATGATTCAGATTCACTGTCTGCCCAGTCCTTGTTGAACACTGCATCATATCCGTTGAAACCGTAAAAGTCGTAAGCCTCATCGGTCAGATAGCTCAGGTCGACCGTATATTGAATACCGGGGATAAGGTGTTCGGAGTCAAACATAAACCTGTTTATGCCGCTGCCCTTCGTGAACCGCGACACTTCAAAATAGAGCGACTGGTAGTAATTGGGGAAGATATCACCCGTTCCATAATTGAAGAGGTTTATCAGTCCTCCGTACTGAAAGCCAAGGTCGCTGTCGAAGGTTACCGAAGGAAGAGCTCCGAAGTTCCACCCGGTCTTGGGTTTGACATCCTGCGCATTGGTTCCTGCCACGAGGAAGAGAATAGCTAAAACTGTCAGGGTCTTTTTCATGCTGTGAGGTTTAAAATGTGACTAAAGATAAACAAAATCGGAAAATGCAAACAACATGATAATATTGGCTGTCATGCGCCCCGGGAGATGGCAACGTTTTTTTATTCCTATCTTTGGCAATTGAATAGTGAACTGTGATTATGAGCATATTAATAAGAAACATAAAAGGGATAGTTCAGGCCGGGGAGAATATGCCACTGTTCAGGGCCGGTAACAGTATGTCTGAACTGGGCGTCATTGAAAACGGCTGGATACTTGTTGAGGGGCAACTCATTTCGGATTATGGAAAGATGGATGAGATGCCTTCGCACCTGATAGCCGCCGATACATTTGATGCAGCGGGAAGATTCGTGTTGCCTTCCTGGTGCGACAGCCACACACATATTGTTTATGCCGGGAGCAGGGAGAAGGAGTACATGGACAAGATCAGGGGCCTTTCGTATGAGGAGATAGCAAAGAGGGGAGGAGGAATCCTTAATTCAGCAAAGCTCCTTAGGGAAACACCCGGGGAGGAGCTTTACAGGCAGTCGATGCAGAGGATAAGGGAAATAATCGGTTTCGGAACCGGTGCCGTTGAGATCAAGAGCGGCTATGGACTCGATACCGAATCGGAGATTAAGATGCTGAGGGTAATAAGGAGAATAGCAGAGACCTCACCAATTGAGGTAAAAGCCACCTTCCTGGGGGCACATGCCCTGCCTGGCGAATACTGCAATGACCGTAACGGTTACGTTGAACTGATAATTAACGAGATGATACCCCGCATTGCATATGAGGGACTGGCTGATTTCATTGATGTCTTCTGCGACAGGGGATTCTTTACGGTTGATGAGACCGAAAGGATAGTGATGGCAGGCATCAAATACGGATTGAAGCCCAAGCTCCATGCCAATGAGCTTGACTATTCCGGAGGTGTTCAGGTAGGGGTTAAGTACAACGCCTTGTCAGTTGACCACCTTGAATTTACCGGGGATAATGAGATTGGGGCCCTTCTTGCATCTGAGACCATGCCGACACTCCTTCCCGGTGCAGCATTCTTCCTGGGAATGACCGATCCCCCGGCAAGGAAGATGATCGGCGCCGGACTTCCCTTGGCCCTGGCTTCCGATTATAATCCCGGCAGCTCACCACAGGGTAACATGAAGCTTATAATGTCGTTTGGCTGCGTGAAGCTGAGGATGCTCCCTGCGGAGGTGATCAATGCCGTAACCATAAATTCAGCCTATGCCATGGATCTTTCGGAAAGCCACGGTTCAGTAACCAGGGGTAAAGTAGCGAATCTTATCATCACAAAGGAGATACCCTCCTATGAGTACCTGCCCTACGCTTATGGGAGCAATCTTGTGGAAAGAGTGATGTTAAGGGGAAACTGGGTTGATTAACGATCGGAGCAGTATTCAAAACCGGACCCCCGGACAAGGATTTAAGTGAACTACTTCCTATCTTTGCCAGATCGGGCTTTACCTGAACAAGAAAAATAAACTAAAGAATCAAATATTAACGAAACATTAGTTTTAGCTAATCAAACTATTTGGCAGATAATGAAAAACCAACCTATCCTCGAATGCGTTCCCAACTTTTCGGAGGGCCGCGACATGACAATCATAAAACAGATCACCGACCAGATTGAGTCGGTAGCCGGTGTCAAGCTGCTGGACGTTGATCCGGGCAGGGATACGAACCGCACTGTAGTAACGTTCGTTGGATCTCCTGAGTCGGTTTGCGAGGCTGCCTTCATGGCTGTGGGTAAGGCTGCGGAACTTATAGATATGTCGAAGCATCATGGTGAACATCCGCGCATGGGCGCCACCGATGTCTGTCCATTGGTGCCTGTATCGGGCATTACTATGGAGGAGACCGTGGTATATGCCCGTAAGCTTGCCGGAAGAATCGGCGGGGAACTGGGTATTCCGGTTTACTGCTACGAAAATGCAGCCTTTGAGGAGAAGAGGAGGAACCTTGCCAACTGCCGGGCAGGCGAATATGAGGGTCTAAGTCAGAAACTGGTGGATCCGGCATGGCGTCCCGATTTTGGTCCTGCGGAATTCAATGCCAGGGCTGGGGCCACGGCCGTTGGTGCCCGTGACTTCCTGGTGGCATTCAATGTAAATCTCAACACCACATCAACCCGGAGGGCAAATGCTATTGCCTATGATGTGCGCGAGAAGGGTCGTCCGATGAGGGAGGGGAACCCCATAACCGGAAAGATAGTGAAGGATGAACAGGGCAATACCGTTATGGTGCCGGGTTCCCTGAAGGCAGTCAAGGCCATAGGCTGGTATATTGAGGAGTACGGCATGGCACAGATATCGATGAACCTCACGAACATATCGGTTACCCCGGTTCACATAGCATTTGATGAGGTATGCAGGAAGGCAGAAACCAGGGGGGTAAGGGTTACAGGTTCTGAGCTGGTAGGGCTGATACCCCTGAAGGCGATTCTCGATGCAGGCAGGTATTTTCTTAAGAAGCAGCAGCGTTCTGCCGGTGTGCCTGACGAGGAGCTGATAAGGATAGCCGTAAGGTCGATGGGCCTTAGTGACATACATGAATTCAAGCCATCCGAGAAGATAATAGAGTATGTGATGGGAGAGAAAAGCAGCGACAGGCTGGTGTCAATGAGCCTCAGGGGTTTCATGGATATTACTGCCTCTGAATCTCCCGCCCCCGGCGGAGGGTCTGTATCCTCGTACGTCGGAGCTCTTGGCGTGGCTCTTGGTACAATGGTGGCTAACCTCTCATCGCACAAGCGGGGATGGGATGAACGATGGGAGGAGTTCGGCGAATGGGCTGTAATGGGCAAAGAGATACAGAATGAGCTTCTCAGGTTCGTCGATGCGGATACTGCAGCCTTTAAAAGGGTACTGGAAGCCTACAGTCTCCCTAAAAAAAATGAGGAGGAAAAGGCAGCAAGGAGCCTGGCAATCCAGGAGGCAATAAAGTATGCAACCCTGGTACCTTTCAGGGTGATGGAGATCGCATTCAGGGGTTTTGAGGTCATCAGGGCAATGGTTGAGAAGGGAAATCCTAATTCCATAACCGACGCAGGGGTGGGGGCGCTTGCCCTCAGAACATGCATAAGAGGAGCATTCCTCAATGTAAAGGTCAATGCAGCAGACATTGAAGACAGGCAATTTGTCGATGAACTTATTATGAGAGGTGAGGAGATTGATGCTGCCAGTGCTGAATTCGAAAAGGAGATAACGAGAATACTGAAAACAAGACTGGGTTAAGTTAGTGCTCAACTAGCATGCATAAGGCTATTTCCTGACCAGATTTAGCAGGATCCCGATATGCATGAATTCAAGGTATGTGAAAAAAATTCACAAAATTTAACATATTTTAATTTTTTTTTCATACATTCGCCTATGAGTTAAATTAAGCAATAAACCTTTTTATTAACCTAAATCTAGTGTTTATGAAAAAACTATTGATGTTGTTTACACTGTTGCTTGTGACAACTGCCCTGGCATTGGCGCAGACAGTGCAAATTACGGGAACCGTAACAAGTTCCGAAGATGGTTTACCACTGCCTGGCGTTGCAGTCACGGTTAGTGGGACAACCATTGGTGCCGTTACCGAGGCTAACGGCAGGTACACAATAAATGTGCCGGCAAATGCAACAACCCTCCAGTTCAAATTCCTGGGCATGGTGACGGTTGATGCTGAGATTGCCGGCAGAACGGTCATCAATGTTACGATGACAGAGGACCGCCAGGCCCTCGGGGAGGTAATCGTTCTGGGTTACAGCACAAGGGGGAAAAACCAGATTACCGGATCAACGGTGCAGGTTTCTGCCGAACAGCTGAAGCAGACGCCTGTTACATCGGTTGAGCAGACCCTCCAGGGTAAGGTAGCCGGTCTGGTTATCAACACCACTTCGGGAACTCCGGGTTCTGTACAGGAGATCAGGATCAGGGGTGTAAGCTCATTCAGCGCTACAAATACTCCGCTGATGGTTATCGATGGTGTTCCGACAATTAACAGCAACGTCTCCGGTGATGCAGCATTTTCGTCACTGACGACCATGGCTGCCCTCAATGCAAACGATATTGAATCAATTACCGTTCTCAAGGATGCATCGGCAACATCGGCTTACGGTGCAAGAGGTTCAAACGGTGTTATTGTTATTACCACTATCAAGGGTAAGGAAGGAAGAACCAGGTACAACTTCAACGCCAGCTACGGCTTCCAGAACAAGGCTGTACCCGGACGTACGGAACTTACTGCTGCTGACAGGTTCACATTGTGGCTTGAAGGTATAGTAAATACCTACGGGTCTACTCCCGGCGGCCCCACTACACCAGAGGCAGCATGGGCTTATGCCGCAGCAAATACCCTTACCGGTTATAGTGGCAGTGTTGGCTACAGGGCATGGGATCTGGCTGGTCGCCCCGAGGGTGACTGGGGTAATGCAGTAATCAACAAAAATGCTCCTACCTACAATGTCAACCTTGCGGCATCAGGTGGTGAGGGCGGATCATCATTCTATACCTCACTCGGCTATACCAATACCCAGTCAGTCGTTATTGGCAACCTCTTCGAGAGATTCTCGGGTGTTGTAAACCTGAACCGCAAGCTTAATGACAAAATGAGGTTCATAACCAATAATACCATTTCATATACCAACCAGGATCAGATCTTCCTGGAGACATCGGCATATTTTGGTAACCCGCATACCCTGAGGTATTTCATGCCTCCGACATTCGGCCCGTACAATGATGACGGATCTTACAACATTACCCGTATGGGTTCCCTGTTCAACATCCTTTACCTCCAGGAAAACAATATTTCCTGGAACCATATGACAAGGGGTATTACCAACAATACCTTTGAGTATGAGATTATAGATAATCTGAAATTCAAGTCGGTTGCCTCCTTTGACTATGTTTTTGCACAGTACAAGGACTACAGGAACAGGATACACGGTGACTCAAGGGATGAGAACGGTACCTCCTATGCAGTATGGGATACCAATTTCAACATGGTGTTCCAGAACTCCCTCGACTACAGTCTCAACTTTGAGGATCACCAGGTCGACCTTAAAGCCCTTGTTGAGTTCCAGAAATACAAGTCATGGAACCTCTGGGGCTGGGGAGAGAATTTCATCACCGATGGTCTTACCAATATAGCATCAGCCGGTGCAAACTGGGATGCCTCATCGAGTTTCTCCGACTGGGCACAGGTTTCCTACCTCGGAATGGCCAACTATAACTATATGGGCAAATATATTGCCGACTTTACCTTCCGCCGTGAGGGTTCATCACGTTTCCCCGCTGACAGGAGGTTCGGTAATTTCTGGGCCCTGGGAGCTGCCTGGAACATTGCACAGGAGAATTTTATGAGCGGTGTGTCGTTCGTTGACAACCTCAGGTTCCGTGCATCATACGGAGTGAGCGGCAACTCGGGAGTATCACTGAACTCATACCAGGCTCTTCTTTCATTTTCCGGAGACTACGCCGGCATGGGAGCTTCATCTCCGAGCGGATACGGCAACCCGGCGCTTACATGGGAGAAGAACAGGAACTATGACATTGGCATTGACTTTACCCTCTTCAACCAGAGGATAGACGGATCGATTGCATACTTCAACAAGGAAACCTTCGACCTGCTTCAGGGTGTGCCTCTGACTCTTACTTCTGGCCACAGTTCTGTTACATCCAACGTTGGTACAATGGTTAACCAGGGTGTTGAGGCAATCATGGATATTGATATCATCAGGACCTCGAAATTTAATTTTGGCCTGAATTTCAACGTTGCCACACTCAATAACGAAGTTACCGAACTTGCCAAGGATGGCGAGGGCAACTATATCAATGCAACCAGCTCTTCCACCAGGACGATCGAGGTGGGCCATACCTACATGGAATGGTATGTACAGGAATGGGCTGGCGTTGATACTGAAACCGGAGTCCCGTTGTGGTATGTTGACAGGAGTGTTGATGAAACAACAACTACCACATACTCAAATGCTAAGCGTAACTACATTGGCAAAAGCGCAATACCGACAATTACTGCCGGTGGAGGTATCAATGCTGATTTCATGGGCGCATATTTCAATGCCAATTTCTATTACGCCGGCGGTCACATGGTATGGGAAGACTGGACAGGCTACTTCTGGGATAATGGATTGTATGCTACATCCGGTTATCAGGGAGTCGAACTGCTTCTTGAAAGGTGGCAGAAACCAGGTGATGGCGGCCCCAATGCACTTGTACCAAAGATTGAGCATGCCTATAGGCCACGACAGTCAAACGCTAACTCTACCAGGTTTATGTTCCCGGGTGACTACATCAGGCTTAAGGACCTCGTACTTGGTTATAACCTCCCGCAGTCTCTGCTTTCAAAGGTTAAGCTTGATAATGCTGCTGTGTACATGAGGGGTACCAATTTGTGGACCTATGCGTTTGACGAAAGACTCAGAGCAGGTTTCGATCCCGAAACAGGGGCAGACGGATTTACAGGTCTTGAGACTCCTCCGATCAAGTCCCTCATTTTTGGTATAAACGTAAATTTCTAGAACAATGAAAAAGACTATCTATATTCTATTCACAATCGCATTGTTCGCAGGGATATTCTCTTCCTGCAACAAGGATGTGCTCGAACCGACACTGGCACAGTCCAGAGCGGTGGAGGGCAGCCTCAATACGGTTGAAGATGTTAAGGGTATCCTGTACGGAGCCTATAACAGGATGACGTCCACTACATATTACGGTCGCGACTATATCATCCATGGTGAGATAAGGGGTGACAACTGCTTCTCAAATGGTAACTCCGGCCGTTTTGTTACTGAGGCCAAAATGATATATACCAATACTTTCGGTGGATTCTGGTCACAGATTTACACAGTTATTGCATCTGCCAATATCATCATCGGACTCGACCCGGCTAAGATTTCGGGTGATGCCGACGTGCTCGATCACTACAAGGGACAGGCCTATGCAATAAGGGCCATGGCTCATTTCGACCTGCTAAGGTACTACGGCCAGCAGCATGTTACAGTGACAGGAGATCCACTGGGTGTACCGTATATTAAGGTATACAAAGGAGAGGACTTTGCTCCGGCAAGACAAACCGTAGCCCAGAACAGGCTCGACATCTATGCCGACATAGTCGATGCCCTGGCACTGATGGATCCTGCTCTGGATGATGATTCGAAGGAACTGATGACATATTACGGTGCACAGGCTCTCAAGTCGAGGGTTGCCATCTACTTCGGTGACTGGGACGAAGCTATAGCAGCATGCACATCAGTTATCGGATCGGCCAGGTACAGCATTATTGATGGAGCCCAGTATGCCAACTCATTCCTTGTTGACGGCGCTGCCAACTCAATTTTTGAACTGGCATTCAGCTCAACCGACAACGCTAACATCAACGGTCTGCAGTACATCTACAGGGGTCCTTCCTACGGTGACGTTGAGGTCCTCGAGGATCTGTACAACTGCTTTGAGGCTGGCGACGTAAGGGCTGCAGCTGACATGATCGGCCCGGATCCATATCCTACAGTCGTAAGGCCGTACATCAACATTGGCAAATATCCTTCATATGACTATTCCGACAATGTTCCCATTCTTCGTTACGAGGAGGTTATCCTGAACTATGCCGAGGCCCTGTGGAGGAAAAACAATGCCGATCCGAATGCACTTACCCAGCTTAACCTGGTGCCTGCCAAGAGGAACGCCACAGCCTATGCGGCAATCAATGAGGATAATATTCTTCTTGAGAGAAGGAAGGAATTATGCTTCGAGGGTATGAGGTTTCACGACCTGATGCGTACCGGAAGGGATATTCCTCTGGTTGATGCATTCAAACAGACACACGGAGGCCCGGAATATGGCGACTATAAGATGGCCTTCCCGATACCTTTGGGAGAGATGCAGGCCAACCCGAATATGGTACAGAATAAGAGTTACTAAAACCTGATCTGTTTCATATAACATGACGAGGGTGATCCGGAAGGGTCACCCTCTTTTTTTTGCTGCTTCGCAGCACAAGGGGATAAATGTAATCGGTAATCGGTAATCGGTAATAGATGGCCGGCGGCCGGCGTCCGGCGACCCTGAACTCAGTACTCTAAACCCTAAACGAAGAACGAAGAACGAAGAACCATCAACCCGCAACCCTATCCCTCAATTCTCCTTATCGCCCTTAGCAGGTGAGTATACCTGCCAAGGTCATCGCGATAGATGCCGGTATGGTCAATGCGATCGATCCTTACCCTGCCAGATGCGTGGATGATCAGACCCTGCGAGATGAAGAGTCCGACGTGCGAAATCCTGCCCACCTCGTTATCAAAGAAGAGGAGGTCTCCCGGGACTGCCTCATCGAGAAAGTTAATTGAGATACCTTCCTCAACCTGTCTGAAGCTGTCTCTCGGGATTGATATGCCATGTATTTTGCAGACAAGCTGTGTCAGCCCGGAGCAATCCATACCCGAAGGTATCCGTCCTCCCCATAAATAGGGACTGTTAAGAAAACGCATAGCTGTGTCGGCTTTTGTTTCATTTACGGAGACATAGCTCTCTGCAAAATTCTCCGATGCTTTAAATACATCGCCGGCCAGCTTGAATGTCCTTGCATTGAAATCAGGTTCATAAATCTCGCAACCTGCTTCGAGTATTAACTTTGTACCGTCTGCACGATAGCATCGCAGGGCCCTGTTGAGTACATGTCCTTTAATGACCCCGTCTGACGCCACAGGCTGCAGATGGTCTCCGTCGACCCATCCGCTATAGTTGTCAAATAGCGTATTTACTTTTAGCCAGTTCCCGGTCTTTTCAGTGACGAGGTATTTTTCTCCGAAAAGCAGCTGACTCAGCATTTCCGATTTATGGGATGGTGCTGCTCTCAACGGCACAAACACATTATTACAGAAGAATAGTTTCATTGCCTGCCGGTTTTCTTCAAAATTAGCAAAAAAGGTCGGTTCCTGGTATAACTGTTAATACTGTGCTTGTAACCCATATTGGGAAATTAAGGCTAAATTTGCGATATTGCCTGAAAATCAAAGGTGGATGAGTAATACCGTGAACGATAAGAAACAGGGAAAAAGGTATAAGAGCCTCATGAACCTGCTCCTTTTTGGAGTCAGCATCATAATAGTTGTCATAATATTCCCGATGGAAGGGAAGTTCAGGTATGAGTTTCAGAAGGGGAAGCCCTGGTTGCATGAAACTCTCATAGCTCCGTGGGATTTTCCCGTCAGGAAGCAGGAAGCTGAACTGAAAAGGGAACGAGACAGCCTTCTTGCCTCTTTTGCTCCCTATTTTAATTATGACTCGGTTATTACGAGCTATAATCTTTCAGAATTTACAGAACATCTGAACAGTATCACATTGACTGGTGAAGAACAGCCGGGCAGCGAGATACCGGCTTACAGGCTTTTGCCTCTCAAGGAGAGACTTACCTCAATAATCTCGGACATATATATGGCAGGTATCCTGGAGTCTTCCGACATTACCGATGCCCTGATCCAGGACAATGGAAAGATAACCATAGTCAGGGGAAGGATAGCTACCGAATCAACCCTCGACAGGATATATACCCAGAAGGATGCTTACCAGGCAGCCAATGCGGCACGGAACGAAATTGCAGAGGATCTTGAGGATGCGGGAAGGATTGGTGAGTCAGAGTTTGCGAGGAGTGTGCAGGTATACGAGTATATAAGGCCGAACCTCCTCTACAATGAGGAAACCAGCAATACCCTTCGTGAAAGGCTGATAAGGAGTATCAGTCCATCGAAAGGACTGGTGCAGGAAAGAGAGCTGATAATATATAAGGGACAGATTGTTGACGGGAACAAGTACCAGGTACTTGAGTCCCTTAAGATGGAATATGAGAAGCGACTGGGAAAATATGGATCATGGTTCATTATTGTCGGAAGGCTTATACTGATCAGTGCCTGTTACCTGGTGTTATATCTTTTCCTTTTCAACTTTCGCCGGGAAGTTCTGGGATCGGTGCACAAGACACTGTTCATTATACTCGTAATCCTGCTTTTTGTCGTGATTACCAGGCTGGTAATACTTATGCCCAATGTCAGCATATACCTTATACCTTTTGGAATCATACCGATCCTGGTGAGAACATTTTACGATTCCAGGCTGGCCCTCTTTATACTCCTGGTCACGATAATGATTGCGGGCTTTCTTGTTCCAAATTCATTTGAGTTTGTATTCACAACCTTCATTGGCGGGGTGGTTGCCATCTTTTCACTTACCAATATCTACAGGCGCGGCCGCCTTTTCTTTTCTGCCGTGGTGGTTGTACTCAGTTACTCCGCCGTTTACTTCGGTATCGGGATCATCCAGGAGGGGTCGCTTGCCGGCATTGAATGGAACAGATTAGGCTGGTTTGCAGGCAACGGAGTACTGTTGCTCCTTACTTACCCGATGATTTTCCTTTTTGAAAAGACATTCGGATTCCTTTCCGAAGCAACACTTTTTGAACTTTCGGATACGAACCAGCCACTCCTTCGCAGGCTGGCGGAGGAGGCTCCGGGATCGTTCCAGCATTCAATGCAGGTGGCTAACCTTGCCGAGGAGGCTGCCAGGGCTATTGGTGCCAACCACCTTCTTGTAAGGACGGGAGCACTCTATCATGACATCGGCAAACTGGGCAGGTCGGAGCTTTTTGCCGAGAACATCGCCCATGGGTTCAATCCGCATAAGGACCTGTCGCCGGAAGAGAGCGCCAACCTTATTATTAAACATATAGATACAGGTATCGAACTGGCTAAGAAGAATAACCTTCCCTCACAGATCATAGATTTCATAAAGACACACCAGGGGACCACCCGGGCTTATTTCTTTTATCATAAATACATGGAGGCTCACAAGGGAGAAGAGGTGGATGAATCCCTGTTTACCTATCCCGGTCCGAAGCCCTTCAGCAGGGAGACGGCAGTACTGATGATGACTGATGCCGTAGAGGCCAGCTCAAGGAGTCTTGAAGTCTACACCAGGGAGTCGGTTAGCCGCATGGTCGACAGCGTTATTGATAACCAGATCAGGGACGGGCAGTTTACTGATGCCCCTATAACTTTCAGGGATATATCAGTGATTAAGGAGGTCTTCAAAAAGAGGCTTATCAATATCTACCATGCACGGATAGCCTATCCGGAGAGAAGTTAGTTTGGGGTTCTGGGTTCAGGGTTCAGGGTTCAAGGTTCAAGGTTACACCTTCGGTCGTGAGCTCGCCCCGACAAGTCGGGGCTCGGTTCAAGGTTCAAGGTTACTCCCTTCGGTCGTGAGCTCGACCGGCTTCAGGTGCTCCCATTCGGTCGCGAGCTCGTCGCTTTGCGCCTCGGTTCGCCGGTCTCGGTTCAGGTTTTGCTAGCCATAGCTGACGGAGTCAGCGTCGGCTGGGTCGCCGGATGCCGGCCGCCGGCCGCCTGGTACCTGGTACCTGGTACCTGGTACCTGATACCCGTATTATCTCATATCAATTATTTCCACGCCTTTGTAGGCGGCGGGATTGAAATCGAAATATTTGCTGTCGGGTTTGAACTTCAGGTTATACTGCCTGATGTCAAGCCGTATGGTAAGTCCGTTCCTGGTTTTGTATTCCGCTGTCCTGAGGTCCAGCCCCTGCTTACCTATTGAAAGCCTGACCCTTATCATGTCTGATTTGATGTCGTTGGGATACAGGTCTATTATCCATTCGGATGAAGTCTGGTCGGTGAGTCGGGCCTTGTAATCCTGCCTGTACATCCCGAAGAGGAGTGATGGTTTTGAGAAGAAGGAAATATCATCAGGTGAGGGTCGGGTTATTGTAACCTCCTTCACGGAAGGCATGTAGTTCCAGTTGTCGGTGCCGTTGAACCAGGTTGTACTCTCTGGCATGGTAAGCCTGTATTTGTCGCCTGAAATCACAATGGCTCCGGTAAGGGTATCCGTTCTGTTTTCTGGCAGGTCGGTGGTGGTCATGAAAAACTCCATCGATATCGAGGGAGCCGCTTTTACCGCGTTTGAAAAGCGATCGAGGATCATGACTGCTTCCGGGTCCTCCTGAGCAGGTGATGGGTTCCATGCCGTGATGGCCATTAATATAAACAGGTACTTTTTCATTCCGGATTCAACAATTGAGTTGTCTGTTATTCGAGACTGTTCAAAATCCGTTCCAAACCCGACATGTCGGTTATAAGTACATCCCTGGCCTTGCTGCCTTCGAAAGGTCCCACAATGCCTGCTGCCTCCAGCTGGTCTATGATCCTTCCGGCGCGGTTGTAGCCTATTGAAAGTTTCCTCTGAATGAGGGATGTCGATCCCTGCTGGTACTGCACTACCATCCGTGCGGCTTCATCGAACATGCTGTCGCGCTTCTTTAGATCCACTTCAGATGGACCGTTTTCCCCCTCCTCGAAGTATTCCGGCAGCAGCATAGCTTCCGGGTAGCCCTGTTGGGAACCAATGAAATCGGTAAGTTCTTCAATCTCAGGGGTGTCGATGAAGGCACATTGTACCCTTACAGGCTCGGCGCCTGTTGAAACGAGCATATCTCCCCTGCCAACAAGCTGGTCGGCACCGTTTGCATCGAGGATGGTCCTGGAATCGACTGAGGAGAATACCCTGAAGGCTATCCTTACCGGGAAGTTAGCCTTGATAAAGCCGGTGATTATATTCGTTGAAGGCCGCTGTGTGGATATAATGAGATGAATGCCGATAGCCCTTGCCAGCTGGGCCAGCCTTCCTATGGGTCCCTCTATTTCCCTTCCGGCTGTCATAATGAGGTCGGCAAACTCATCGATGATAAGTACGATATAGGGCATATACCTGTGACCTTTCTGAGGATTGAGTCGTCTGTTGATGAATTTCTCATTGTACTCCTTCACGTTTCTTGCGCCGGCAGCTTTCATGAGTTCCAGGCGGTTGTCCATTTCGATGCATAATGAGTTGAGGGTATTGATGACCTTCCTGGTATCGGTGATAATGGCATCCTCATCGCCCGGGAGCTTTGCCAGGTAGTGCCTTTCAATCTTGGCATACAGGGGGAGTTCCACCCTTTTCGGGTCGATAAGGACGAACTTGACCTCTGCCGGATGCTTTTTATAAAGTATGGATGTGATAACAGCGTTAATACCGACCGATTTACCCTGTCCCGTGGCACCGGCCACCAGCAGGTGAGGCATCCTGGTAAGGTCAACGATGAAGGGGTCGTTGGTTATTGTCCGGCCAAGGGCCAGGGCTATCTCGGCTTTTGACTCCTGGAATGCCCGGGATGTTATAAGGGACCTCATTGAGACCGTTTCCGGCTTCTTGTTGGGGACCTCGATACCAACCGTTCCCCGTCCGGGTATGGGGGCAATGATCCTGATGCCAAGTGCAGAGAGATTAAGGGCTATGTCGTTTTCGAGCGATTTAATGCGGGCTATACGTACTCCTCTCTCGGGAACCACTTCGTAAAGGGTGACGGTAGGACCTACAGTGGCAGATATGGACCTTATGTTTATTTTGTGGTCTGCCAGAGCGTTTATGATATTGCTCTTGTTTTCAATGACTTCAGAGTCATCGAAGGTGCCTGCCTTCTGGTACTCCCTCAGTATTGTAACTGGCGGAAACTGATACCTCGGGAGGTCGAGTCTCGGGTCAAAATCCTCCATGAGCCTGTGTACTTCATCATCGGAGAGTGTTTCTCCTGCATCGGCATGGGTTATTGTAATAGATACATCTTTATTGTCGGGTTCCTGGATCTCCTCTTCATCCTCCAGATCCCTTATGATAGGTCTCTTCAGTGAACCATTGCCGGTTTCGCCGGCAAGGTTCTCGTCTTCAGGTTCAGGTCCGGTAATTGTAAAAGGAACCTCCTCCCGTTCTTCATGTGACTGATCCGGAAACTCGCCTTCATGCACAGCATCCTCCATTCGTTTTCTTCTTCTCAACCTCAGATTCGGTATCCGTCTGATAAGTGCCTCGGGGCTGACCTTAAGTGCAAAGACCAGGTAGGCAATGACCAGGACGGATAATGTTGCCCCTGTGCCTATTTTACCCATAAAGGCATTAAGCCACCGGGTCGCCAGGTATCCATGGGCTCCTCCCGGACCGCTGCCCAGGAAACCTCCCCCCATACCGAAAAGATATCCCGTTGTAAGAGAGATAATGATAATGGCGACAGCAATTTTAATTATCAGGCTCCAGATGGGTATCCGCCTCAGGTTAAGCATATAAAGCCCTAGACTTCCGATTACTACCGGGATGAGGAAAGAGGCCACACCAAATCCTCTGGTTATAAGCAGATCAGCCAGCCAGTGACCGCTCTTTCCCGACCAGTTGCGGACCTGTATTTCAGGACCTGTCAACACACGGCTTCCGAGACTCTGGTCGGTCTTCCACCAGAGAATATAGGCAATAAGCGCGAAAAGCAGGTATATGGCAAGGGCGGTAAAGAGAGCCCCGAAGATGAATTTGACCCTTTCATCCTTTTCGGTGTTTCCTTTCGGGTTTTTCCTGCCGTTTGTTTTCTGACCGGTTCCTGACTTGCCACTCATCCCATTCTGCAATTATGGCATCAAAATTAGCAAAATAGAGTGATGAAACAAAAGCCTGCCAGGTTTTAGAAATTCACAAGACGGACAATGAATTCGTCCATGGCCTCTTTGGTTACCCTTCTGTATTTCTCTCTTCTCAGGAAGATTCTGTCAGGGATCTCCTTTAAGTATATGCCATCAGCCTCAAAGATAAACTCTCTTTCACCCATCAGGAAGAAGAATTTGAGGAGTACACCATCAATTTCCCTGAAAGGATTGGCTGCATTTGGATCATTAATGTCAAGTTCACCGGTAAACCATATTTCGAATACCGAATCAGGCATTGAAGGAAGTGTAACAGTTGCATGTTCGCAGCTGAATCCCAGAATCTCCGCAGTCTTGCCCGTACGGGTTATTTTCATGCCGTTCATCGATTTCATGCCGGGAGGCGTTTCTTCAGGGTCACCGGAGTATAAAAATCTGCCTCCTCCGAACATATTGACATAGGTATCATAAATTTCTTCCTCGTGATTTGAAAGGTTCGCTATTCCCATATTCCCGAACGGCGACTGGATGTCAAACAATATCCTATCCCTCTTAAAGCTAACAACGAGTGTTCTTGGCATCAATTCCACGGGAATCGACCCGGAAGGTCCCCCGTAGCTGATGCTGTAGTGGATCTCTCCCTGGCTAAAGCTCTTCGTTTCCCTGTTTCTACAGGAAGAGTTTAGGATGATAATTAAGATTGCGGCTGTAACTGTGGAAAGAGAGATTCTCACTTTGTATGGAGATTTTGTATTATGTAAAAATAGAAATAAAATACAATTTGTGAAGTAATGAATGCTTATTTGATCTCTACGACAATAATAATTGATGCATAGTTGCATACCAGCTATGAAAAATTCACGGAAATTGATAGATTTGTGGTTTTTCATTACCGGCTGTATTAATAGTTATTGGAAAACCCTGTAATCACTGGGGCCTGGATTAATAAGTAGTAATATGAACAGCAAAATTGCGGTCGTTGCACTAGGTGGCAACGCACTTCTGCGCGGTGATCAGATTGGAACCATAGAGGAGCAGGAGGCCAATACTACGGCTACCCTTGAGAACCTTGTATTCCTGTTGCGCGAGGGATATGAGCTAGTTTTAACTCATGGCAACGGGCCGCAGGTTGGTAATATATTAATGAGAAATGATGCTGGCGAGCACATGTACGGAATTGCGCAGATGCCTCTTGACATCTGTGTGGCTGACTCACAGGGGGGAATAGGATATATGATTGAAAGGATGTTAAGGAATGTCCTTAACCGGCATGGAATAGAGAAGAACGTTGTATGTCTGATAACCCAGGTGCTTGTTGATAAGGATGATCCTGCTTTTTCCGATCCCCAGAAGCGGGTAGGAAAGATCTATTCGAAGGGGGAAGCTGACGAACTGGCAGCGGCCAAAGGATGGATATTCAGGGAGGAGGTTAAAGCCGAGGGTGGTTACAGGAGGGTTGTACCATCACCGGTTCCGACAGGCATTATGAACGAAACAATCATTTCCGATCTGGTAAGGGCAGGCAATATAGTCATTGCGGCCGGCGGGGGAGGAGTGCCGGTTTACATCGATGAAAACAATGATGTCAGGCCTTCGGAGGCCGTTATCGACAAGGATATGGCATCATCACTCCTCGCAACGAGAATAGGGGCCGATGAATTTTATATCCTTACTGACGTACCATATATATATATTAACTACAAAAAACCGGATCAGGAGATAAAGGAATTCCTGAATTACGCCGATGCACTCAGGTACCTTAATGAGGGTCATTTTGCAAAAGGCAGTATGGCCCCGAAGATCCAGGCCTGTCTGAACTTCATAAAAAGCGGGGGCAGGAAGAGTGTCATCACTGAAGCCTTCAAGCTCGAGGATAAGAAATACGGATCGAAGATTACGATGGAGTATGAAGACTAGGGATTTCAGATGTCAGATTAACGATTTAAGATATCGTATTTGAAATACGAAAGAACGAAGAACGAAGAACAAAAAACGCTAAACCCTTCACCCTAAAAGCGGAACCAGTAACCAGCAACCCTTTAATAACCACATAACACCATGGGATACAATTTACGTAACAGGCATTTTCTGAAGCTTCTCGACTTCACTCCGGAGGAGATAAAGTTTTTTCTTGATCTTTCAAAAGACCTTAAGAAGGCCAAATATGGCGGGTATGAGCAGCAGAGGCTGACAGGCAGGAATATTGCCCTCATCTTCGAAAAGACATCTACCCGCACCAGGTGTGCCTTTGAGGTAGCTGCTTTTGACCAGGGAGCTCATGTGACCTATCTCGGTCCGAGTGGCTCACAGATTGGTCATAAGGAATCGATGAAGGACACCGCAAGGGTTCTCGGAAGGATGTATGACGGGATAGAATACAGAGGGTACGGACAGGAAATCGTTGAGGAATTGGCCCGGTATGCGGGTGTGCCGGTATGGAACGGGCTGACCAATGAGTTTCATCCCACCCAGATTCTGGCTGACTTCTTGACCATGATGGAACATACGGACAAGCCGCTGAAGGATGTAAGTTTCTGTTATCTTGGCGATGCCCGCAACAACATGGGTAACAGCCTTATGGTTGGTGCCGCCAAGATGGGAATGGATTTCAGGGCTGCTGCTCCGGAGAAATGCCAGCCTTCAAGGGATCTGGTTGACAAGTGCAGGGAGATTGCCCTTTCGACAGGAGCCAGGATAACAATTACTGACAATGTAAAGGAGGCAGTTAAAGGGGTCGACTTCCTTTATACCGACGTTTGGGTCTCAATGGGAGAGGCTGACTCGGTATGGGAAGAGCGGATCAGGTTACTTAAGCCCTACCAGGTGAACTTGGACGTCATTAAGATGACGGGTAACCCCGGAGTAAAATTCCTTCATTGCCTTCCTGCATTTCACAATCGCGAGACGAAGATGGGGGAGGAGATCTACCGTAAGTTCGGGCTTGATGGCATGGAGGTAACAGAAGATGTGTTCGAATCGGCACACTCAATTGTCTTTGACCAGGCGGAGAACAGGATGCATACAATAAAAGCAGTTATGGTAGCAACCCTGGGTAGCTGAAGGACAGAATAACCTTTCAAACGGATAAATGACGTGGCAGCTTCAGGGCTGCCATGTTTTTTTGTGATTGGCAGGACAGTAAATTTAATTTAATATTATCCCCCTGATGAAGTAGAATGTAATTGCGAAAGATGCAGCCAGCTTAAGTCCGACACCTGTCATAAAGCCCAGCAGGGAACCAAATCCTGCTTTAAGGGCGTACCTGACATCATCCTTATAGATGAGCTCGCCCACGAAAGCCCCGATAAAAGGTCCTATTATGATACCGGCAGGACCAAGGAATAAACCTATTATCAGACCTACCGTTGCACCCCGTGCTCCATATTTTGATCCCCCGAATTTACGGGTTCCCCAGACAGGCACTATATAGTCGAGTACTGTTACAACAACAGCTACTATTGCCAGGATGATGAGCACCTGTTTACTGAATTCTGCAAATCGCGAGAAATGAAGCAGAAGCAATCCTGCATAGCTTAACGGCGGTCCCGGAAGAACAGGAAGGAGGCATCCGAGGATACCCAGGATAATCAGTGTCACTGCGCCGGCGAATAGGAGATAATCAGCCATTGGCTGTTATTATAAATATGGAGAAGAGAAAATAGTTATTTGTCATCCAGGTCCTCAAATTTGACCTCAGTGAAATTTTCCCCCGTTACTTTACCGTTATCCTGAACAGTGGTATCCTTTTCAGGCACACCAGCATCTGTACTCTCCTCCTTGACATGGGTTATTGCCTCATTAAGACCATCGAGGAATTTTTCTATGTCCTCGTTGTACAGGAATATCTTGTGCTTGAGGTAGAATGGATTGCCGGAGCTGTCAATCTTCCTCTTGCTCTCCGTAATAGTAAGGTATCTGCTGTTGTCGCGAACCGTTTTCACGTCGAAATAATAGGTGCGCGTTCCTGCCCTGACTATTTTTGTAAAGACCTCCTCCTGCCAGTTGCCGTTCCTTGCAACAGAGCCTTCTTCCTTCTTTTCCTGTGATTCTGTCATCAGTGGTTAGTTTCTTTAGGTTTTAGGTATGTCAAAAATAGAAATAATTTAATCAAATCAAAACAATGGCGTTACTGAAGGCTATTAATTGGACAGGCAGTTGAACAGGTAAGATTTATTTCCTTATTTTTGCACCCTGTATCACGGCTCTTTTACAGATGATAAGCAGAAGGTTATTGAGAATAAAGACTCTTCAGGCGCTCTACGCATTCAACAGAAAGGAGGGAGACGATCTGGTTCCTGCCGAGAGAGAACTTAACGTGAGCGTCAATAAGGCTTATGATCTTTACCTGTACATGTTGATCATGTTTGTTGAACTGGCTTCTGTTGCTGAAAAGAGGATCGAAACCGGTCTTCAGAAAAAAGTTCCGCAATGGGAGGACCTTAATCCCAACAGACGATTCGTCAATAACCGGATAATAAAGAAACTTGTTGATAGTGAGGAGCTTTGGAAGCTAACCTCAGAAAGGGTTGTGACATGGAACGGGTACAGTGAAATCCCAAGGGTCCTTTTCAGCCGGATCACGGAGTGGAGTCTCTACAATGAGTACATCACCTCACCGGAAGACAATATAATAGCCGACAGGAAGTTCCTCAACAATCTCCTGCAATGGCTGCTTACCGGATCGGAGGACCTCTTGTTGCATCTTGAGGAGAGAAGCATTTACTGGAACGATGATCTTGATTATGCCATAATGATGGTGGAAAAAACCTTCAGGAAGATTACTGAAGCCGGGGATGATGAAATAAAGATACTCCCGTTGTACAAGAATACCGAAGATGAGGAGTTCGCGATCGTTCTTTTAAGGAATTCGCTGCTCAGGGACCGGGACTTGAAAAAGCTCATTGACAGCAACACCACAAACTGGGAGATAGAACGTATAGCCCTGATGGATACTCTGGTAATGCAGCTTGCCATAGCTGAAATCATATCATTCCCCGAGATCCCGGTAAGGGTAACGCTGAATGAGTACATAGAGATAGCCAAATACTACAGTACATCGAAAAGCAGTACTTTTATCAACGGTATTCTCGACAAGGTTGTCAGGGAGATGAGATCGGGGAATATGTTTGAGAAAACCGGACGCGGACTTATAGGTGAGACAGAGAAATAATACTGCATATAACATGAAATCGGTTATACATAACATCAGCCTGCAAGCTCTTATTCTGATGATCATCGTGGCTTCATCATGCAGGGGAGGAGGAACCGGTACTGCAGAAGCCGGTATTCAGGACGATGATTCCACCTCCGTGCCGGAGATCACCTTCAACACCCTTGCTCACGACTTTGGCGTTATTACAGAGGGGGAGAAGGTAGCTTACGTTTTTACATTTACCAACAGCGGCTCCGGGAGCCTTGTGATCAACTCTGCAACGACGAGCTGCGGGTGCACGGTCCCTCAATACAGCAGGAAACCTGTACTGCCGGGAGGAAAAGGCACCCTCGAGGTGGTGTTCAATACCTCAGGATATAAAGGCATGCAGACCAAGACAATAACAGTCCAGTCGAATGCCATGACCCCTGTAATCGTCCTGGCTATCAAGGCCGACATAAAAAGCGAAAACTGAATTAACCAATAAAAATAAAATAAAATGGGAAATCTTAATTTATTCTATTTCATGGCTCAGCCTTCGGAAGATGCGAATCCGCTTATGACCTTTTTGCCTCTTATACTGCTGTTTGTGATCTTTTATTTCTTTTTGATACGTCCGCAGGTGAGGAAACAGAAAGAACTGTCGAATTACAGGAGTTCCCTGCAGAAGGGCGATAAAATTGTTACAACTGGAGGTATCTACGGTAAGATTGTTGAAATAAAGGATAACGTAGTAACCGTTGATGTTGGCTCCGAAGTAAGGATGAAAATAGACAAGAGCGCCATACTCAAGGATCCTACCGACATTCAGCAGAAACAATAACCCTGGCATGGGGGACAGGAAACATGAATCCGGCATCGGGCAAAGCCTTCTGTCGCGAAGAAAACACAGCGACAGGGATATTATTGTGTTCGGATTCTTCCTGGTACTATCCTTCATTTTCTGGTATCTGAATGGTCTCAGTAAGGAAATTGAGAACCATCTGAAATATCCGGTAAGGTATATTAATCCTCCCCGCGAAATGGTTCTGGTTGGTAATATGCCTTCGCGACTTGAGATGCTGCTGAGCGGACCCGGGTACTCACTTCTGAAGCTTAGACTTTCAGGCAGCAGGGCACCCGTTGTCATCGACATGTCGAGACTGGATTACAGACCTGTTCCGGGTTCAGCCCCCGATGACTATTATGTACTTACATCTGACCTGGCGGATAATTTTCACAGGCAGATGAGAGCAGATTTCCTGATACTTGACATTGATCCCGATACCCTCAAGTTTGTGTTTGATCGTCTGGGTTCAAAAAAGGTGCCGGTAGTTGCTGATATAGAGGTGGTCACGGATAAGGAGTTCTTTGTCAAGGATCGGGTTCTTACCAACCCCGACAGCGTTACCATTACCGGCCCTTTACCTGTAATCGACACTGTCAGGTTTGTCAGTACCAGGAACAGGAGATTTACCGGTATCAACCGTCCCTTTACCAGCAACATCCAGCTCGCGGGTTCCCGTGATTATACGATGTCGGAGAAGAGGGTTTCGGTTACGGTAGATGTGGAACAATATACCGAAGCCAGGATCGATTTGAGGGTAAGACTTATCAATCAGCCTGATTCACTTGATCTTAAGCTTTTCCCCGATGAAGTTGACGTGAGGCTTCAGGTAGCCGTGTCGGACTATAACGGGGTATTTGAGTCGAATATGCAGGCTGTGATTGATCTGGCAGAAATAAATATTGAAGGGCTGGAAAAGTTGCCGGTCACAATTATCAATGTTCCACCCTTTGTCAGAGCGTTGATGTACTCTCCCCAGGAGCTTGATTACCTGATTGAAACCAGGCAAAGATGAGGGTAGGTGTTACCGGAGGAATAGGTAGCGGAAAGAGTTCCGTATGCAGGATGTTCAGCACCCTCGGAATACCTGTATTTGACGCTGATCTGGAAGCCAGAAAGATAATCGATGGTGATCAGGATGTGTTGAAAGAGCTTTCTGAGATAGCGGGACTGGACCTGCTGGCCTCAGGTGTACTCGACAGGAGGCTTCTGGCCTCACTCATTTTCAACGATCCCGTTAAGCTTGAGAAGGTTAATACACTGATCCATCCACTTGTTTTTGATGCATTTGAATCATGGTGCCTTCATTGCAGGGCTCCCTATGTAATACTCGATGCGGCTATTCTGTTCGAAAGCGGTGCAGACAGGCTTGTTGACAGAACCATAACCGTGATTGCCCCCCGGAATGAGAGAATTGAGAGGGTAGTTGCAAGAAGTGGTCTCTCACCGGCCGAAGTGGAAGCCAGGGTCAGAAACCAGTATACCCAGGAACAACTGATGAGCAGGTCTGACTTCATAATCGACAACAGCGAACGGAAAATGATAATACCGGCAGTCCTGGATATTCACACCAGGCTCCTGGCTGAATCGGCTAATATATCAAGATGAGCAGTATGGCCAGATGGATAGGAGGCGGGCTAGGCTGGCTCGCGGGGGGGCCACTGGGTGCCCTGCTCGGATTTATTATAGGGTCGGTAATTGACAGGACAAGGATCGACACAGTACCATATGGGCACGGAACGGATCGAACGACCCCGGGAGCATTCGGCATGAGCCTGCTGGTACTGGTGGCAGCCGTTATGAAGGCCGATGGCAGGGTCGTTAAGTCTGAACTCGACTATGTAAAGAATTTCTTCGTAAGGCAGTTCGGTACTGAAGGTGCGGGAGAGGCCCTGCACCTGCTGAGGGACATTCTCGATCAGGATATACCGGTCAGGGATGTTTGTCTGCAGATAGCTTCCAATATGGATTACTCCTCAAGGCTGCAGTTACTGCACATGCTGTATGGAATATCGGCAGCAGACGGTCGCCACGATGCCTCCGAGCTAAAGATGATTGATGCCATTGCAGGTTACCTGGGAATAAGGGAAGCTGATCAGGTCTCAATCCGCAGCATGTTTGTATCCGAAACCGATTCGCTCTACAAAATTCTGGAGATAGATCGTAATGCCACTGACGAGGAGGTGAAGAGGGCTTACAGGAGAATGGCAATGAAGTATCATCCCGATAAGGTCAGCCATCTTGGTGAAGATTTCAGGAAAGCTGCCGATGAGAAGTTCAAAAAGGTTAATGAAGCCTATAAAAAGATAAAATCAGAGCGAAATATGGTATAATAATGCCATTGTCAAATGCTATTTGCAGTTTCTTGATTATTTTTGTGTTCCACCAAACAACAGAGTGATATGAATTTAAAGGATCTACTGGCCATTTCCGGAGAGAGCGGGCTGTTCCGTTTTGTAGCCCAGGGCAGGAATGCCATCATTGTTGAGCATCTTGATACTGGAAAGAGACAGACGGCGTCTTCTACGGCCAGGGTCAGTTCATTGGAGGATATATCAATCTTCACCGATAGCGAGGAGATAAAACTCAGCCTGGTTTTTGACAGGATATGGGATAAAGAGAGGGGAGGAACCGCGCCCGATCCCAAGAAGGCTTCCCCTGATATCCTTGACAGCTACTTCTCAGAAGTGGTGCCGGAATATGACAAGGAAAGGGTTTATCCTTCAGACATTAAAAAGGTCCTGATGTGGTATAATACCCTTCACAGGCTAAACCTGCTCGTAAAGGAGGAGGAGAGTGCTGAAAAAGATCCGGAACAGGAAACGCACAGGCCGGAAACCAAGGCTGAAACACCGCCTGAACCCAAAAGACCCGTCAAAGTCCCGGAGAAGAAGAAAACTGTGAAAAAGGCGACAGTCACCCCGGCTAAAAAACGCATGACCACAGCACCGAGGAAGCAGGGCTGAGGAGGTTTTAGTTAAATTTAGTTAAGCTGGAATAGGCTTGCCCCAGGAAAGGTCTAATAGCTGTAAATTTACATAAGCTAATACTCCGGCCTTTATCCATATCCCAATGTGTCGTGCCCTTGCAATCTGTTTCGGGAGACCCTTCCCGGTAACCTGTGATGCCGGTTCAAAGGCTGACAGGCTTATTATTGCAGGGTTTCTTCTTGTAATCCTGTTTTTCGCCCGTAGCACTCAACTGACAGCGCAGGTCTCTGTCAGACCCGCCCCTGCACTGGGTTTCGAAGATCGAATTGCAGCATATGTCGACACCGTGAGAATTGTAGACTGCCATGAACATCTTGCTGATCCCAGATTTGTCAGGTACCTCAGCTTTCTTGATTTCATGCTTCTTCTGCATCAGTTCAACTACAATGATCTTATTTCAGCAGGTCTTCCAAAAAGACATTTCGACAGGCTCTTTACACAGAGAACAACCCCGGTGACAAAATGGGACCTGATAGAACCCTATTGGCAAACCTCATTCAATACATCATACAACAGGATATCAATTATTGCAGCCCAGAGGATCTACAATGTGGATGACATTAACCGCAGGACGGTAGATACGCTCTCCCGTCGAATTGCCAGGGCATACCAGGATCCTGACTGGACTAACAGGGTATTGAAAGATATGTCGGGCATTGACTATATAATCCAGGATGGCGATGAGATCCTTACCGACATAGATAATGTACTGTACGTTAAAAGATTCACGGAATGGTTGAGTGTCAGGTCAAGGGGCAGAATAGACTCACTGGCCAGGAGACAGGGGAACCCGATAGGGACTCTTGAAGAATTCGTGGCGTCAATGGAGAATGAATTCATGGTGGCATTAAAGCGAGGGATTGTCGGCGTCAAGATAAACATGGCCTACTACAGAACTCTCCATGTTGACAATGTTTCCATAGACGAGGCGCGAAGGGTTTTCAGAAGCCTGAGAAACGGAGGTGACAGATATGTGCTTACATGGCAGGAGGCTAAACCGTTGCAGGACTATATGTTTCTCGAGCTTGTCAAGCTATCCAGGGACAATCGCATGCCGGTAGTAATACATACGGGACTCCAATCGGGTAATGGCAACATCCTTGAGAACTCAAATCCATTGCTGCTGGCTAATATTTTCCTTCGATTTCCGGAAGTCAGGTTCGGGCTGTTCCATGGCAGTTATCCCTTTGGGGGAGAGGTATCGAGCCTGGCCAAAAACTTCCCTAACGTGTATATTGATCTTAACTGGATGTATGCAATCTCACCCTCCTACAGTGAGCGATATCTCAACGAATGGCTGGAGACCGTTCCGGTGGGAAAAATTATGGGATTCGGGGGCGATTCGCGGATTGCTGAAAATGTTTATGGAGGAGTTGAGGTTGCCAGGGAAATAATAACCAATGTCCTTGTGGAAAAGGTCAGAGATGGATATTTCTCGGAACAGGAGGCAATTACTGTTGCCAGGATGATACTTCGCGACAACGCGATAAAATTCTACAACATCCGGTAACAGGCCTGGAAGCGGGTTACGGCCCTGCACATTTTCCCTTGTTTATACCCCGATTAATGCCGGGAAATCTTCAGAATCGTGAATTCGGTCACCTTAGAATCATTGCCCAATTTTGAATTATGTTAATTTTGATGCGGATAAACTGCACCCGGAATGATAAACTTCGGAGGATCAGAGATCATTTATACATACAATGAGTCGGAGATAATTATTGTTCCCGTACCTTACGATTCCACGAGTACCTGGATAAAGGGGGCCGATAAGGGGCCCGGGGCAATACTTGAAGCATCCTGTAACCTTGAGTTTTATGATATCGAGACCGGCACTGAAGCCCACAGGAGGGGAATATTTACCCTGCCCCCGGTGGCTGCTGACTCAACGCCGGAGGCGATGGTTGAAACTGTAAGGGAGCGGTGTCAGAAGATTTACAATGAGAAGCGATTCCCTGTAGTGATAGGAGGGAATCATTCAGTCAGTATCGGTGCCATGAAGGCAGCTTCCATAAGCTATGATGATCTGACAATACTTCAGATAGATGCACACGCTGACCTCAGGCAGGAATATGAGGGTTCTCCCCTGAACCATGCCTGTGTCATGGCCAGGGCGCGTGAAATGGCACCCATTGTACAGGTCGGGATACGCAGCATGAGTCTCGATGAAATTCCCTATGCCGACAGATCAAGGATGTTCTGTGCCCACGAATTGTGGAGTGACAATTTGCTTTGGGACAGAGCTCTAAGTCTCCTAACAGAAAATGTATATCTCACCATTGATCTCGATGGCTTTGACCCGGGAATAATGCCTTCAACAGGAACACCCGAGCCGGGAGGACCCCACTACCGGGATATAATGAATTTTTTACGGGAGGTTATCACCGGAAGAAACCTGGTAGGCTTTGACATCGTTGAACTCTGTCCCTCGCCTCATAACAAGGCGCCGGACTTCATGGCGGCGCGTATTCTCTACCAGATCTTGAGTTACAGGGAGTTCAAGGCTTCCCTTTAGCCTCCTCCCAGATGACATTCATCTCTTCCAGGGTCATGTCATGGAGTGAGCGGCCCTTTTTGATGGTCTGCTCCTCAAGGTAACGGAACCTTTTGATGAACTTCTTGTTCGTCCTTTCAAGGGCAGCCTCGGGATCGACATTGTAAAGCCTGGCAGCATTGATAACCGAGAAGAGCAGGTCACCGAATTCAGCCTCTGTATTTGCCTGGTCTTTTTTCCCGATCTCCTCCTTCAGTTCTCCGAGCTCTTCATCTATCTTGTCCCATATCTGGTCCCTGACCTCCCAGTCGAAACCCACTCCCCTGACCTTCTCCTGGATGCGGGTTGCCTTGACCATTGCCGGCAGCGTTCTGGGAACACCCGACAAAACAGCCTTATATTCTTCAGATTCGGTCATCTTGAGCTGCTCCCAGTTCTGAAGCACCTCCTCCGATCCGTTCACCTTCACTTCACCAAAGACATGAGGGTGCCTGTAAACAAGTTTTTTGTTTATGCCTCTCAGGACATCTCCAATATCGAAAAGACCCTTCTCGCTGCCAATCCTTGCATAAAACACCAGGTGAAGCATAAGGTCTCCCAGTTCCTTCTTAATCTCCTCATTGTCACCCTCGAGGATCGCATCAGCAAGTTCATATGTCTCTTCAATGGTAAGCTTCCTCAGCGATTCGTTGGTCTGTTCCCTGTCCCAGGGACATTTTTCCCGGAGTTCATCCATGATTTCAAGGAGTCTCCTGAACTCAGATATTCTATTGTCGTCTTTCATAGTACTATCATGTAAAAAGCCCTGTTCCACCCTGTTTGTCAGTTTCGGCAGCAATTCTCACAACGGAACCAGGCTCGAGGTCAAACAGCTCACTGACGTTGGCCCCATTTATGGCTATTTCAAGCAGGTCGAGGCTGTTAAAAAGGGCTAACAGTTCACCTACGGGAGCATCGCTGTAGAACTTGCTCAGATGGTCTACCCTGTGTCTGTTGCTCTGAATGAAGATTGAGAATCCCTTTTCACTGAAGACCCTTGAAAGGATGTCGCGGGTTATATTGGTAATGGCATTTCCATAGGAGTCGATGAAGATAACGCTCCCGTTCACTGCATTGGAATCGATTGTTGCCCTTAGTGGGACCATCTCCCTGATGCTGTCGGCAGGGTGGCCAAGTTTGGAAGTATCGGCGCCTCCCAGTATTGCCGCGGCTGTTTTTGCAAAAAGAACCGCGTCGCCGCACTCTTCGGAGTCGTCAAGTACAATAACCATTTCAGGCTCGCTGTTCAGTATAAGGTTGAATATGCCGTTGTCGGTTCCAATGAAATAATGACCCCGGGCCTTTACGAGAAGATGTCGTGCCCTGATCCCCGATTCGGTGTTCACAGAAATCAGATGCACTGTGCCTTCCGGATAATGATGAAAGGTATTTCTTACCACGAAGGCTGCATGTGCAGTGTTGAGAGGAGGTAATCCGGATGCATTGACAATGACCTGTGCTCCGGGGCTAAGGCTCTCAATGGTACCTCTGAGAATGCCGAAGAAGTAATCATCAGCCCTCCATTCCGTCGTCAATGTGATTACCGCCATGGGGAAATTTGTTATGGCAAAGATAATCTTCTAAGGAAAAATAATCTTATTTTGTAGCACTCAAAAAAAGAATTATAACGATTGACACTATAAATAAAAGAAATCCTGAAGGTATAACATAATACCTTATGATAGAAAGAATTATATATCTCGACGACATAAATCCCGTACATTTCTTCGGGCCGAATAACTCTTTGCTCGATAGACTGACCGGACTGTTCCCCAAAATCAAGATAATGGTCCGGGGCAATGAGCTGAAATGTTTTGGCGAGGAGGAGGAACTCGACAGTTTCACCACGAAGTTCGGAAACCTGCTGGAATATTACCGAAGGTATAACCGCCTGGACGAAGAGGATATCGAGAAATACCTGTTCGATCCCTCCCATATGCAGTCAGCTTCAAATGGTGATTTCGAACAGGCACTGGTATTCGGGGCTTCAGGGAAACCAATAAGGGCACGTACCGTTAACCAGCTTCGACTGGTAAAGGACTATTTCGCCAATGACCTGATCATTGCCGAAGGTCCTGCCGGTACCGGAAAGACCTATACTTCCATTGCATTGGCAGTAAGGGCTTTAAGAAATAATGAAGTCAGGAGGATAGTCCTTACCAGGCCTGCTGTTGAAGCCGGGGAGAGACTGGGGTTTCTACCCGGTGATGTGAAGGAGAAACTTGACCCTTACCTTCAGCCCCTCTACGACGCACTTCATGATATGATACCTTCAAAGAAGCTTGAACTATGGACTGAGGATGGCACCGTTCAGATAGCCCCGCTGGCCTTCATGAGGGGCAGAACCCTTGAAAACTCATTTGTAATCCTCGATGAGGCCCAGAATGCTACCGTGAATCAGCTAAAAATGTTTCTTACCCGCATGGGGGCTAATTCGAAGTTTATAATGACGGGCGACACTACCCAGATTGACCTTCCGAAGCGTAGTGATTCGGGACTGTTGCAGGCTATGAATATTCTGGGAGGCATAGAGAGAATCTCCGTGATACGTTTTGATGAACGTGATATTGTAAGGCACGGGCTCGTTAAGGATATTGTCAGGGCTTATGAGGCGAATGAGAAAAAACCGGAAGGATAGATTTAAGTGCCGGCGAGCTTTGAATAACACAGGTTAAAAGGATAATCAGACAGCAGATGAGCACAGTAAAAGGAATTGATTACAGTTTCCCCCGACAGAAGGGAATATACCGTGGCAAGGTGAGGGATGTATTCGCTATTGAGGATGATTATCTGTTGATGGTGGTCACTGACCGTATTTCCGCCTTCGATGTCGTTCTTCCAAGGGGCATACCATACAAGGGTCAGGTTCTTAATCAGATAGCTTCGAGGTTCCTGGACGCCACCTCCGACATTGTGCCAAACTGGAAGATAGCCACTCCCGATCCCAATGTGACTTTTGGCTACAGGTGCGAGCCATATCCTGTGGAAATGATAGTCAGGGCATACCTCACAGGAAGCTCATGGAGGACCTACAAATCGGGTAAGAGGGAGATATGCGGAGTGCAGATACCCGATGGCATGAAGGAGCACCAGAGGTTTGAGAAGCCGATAATAACACCCACCACAAAGGCCCAGCAGGGAGCTCATGATGAAGATATCTCGCCTGAGGAAATAATAGAAAGCGGACTGGTTTCGGAGGAGGTTTACCGTCTTCTTGAGAAGTATACCATGGATATCTTCCTCAGGGGTTCAGAGATAGCCGCACAGCAGGGTCTTATCCTCGTGGATACCAAGTATGAATTCGGACACCGCGATGGGAAAATTTATCTGATGGACGAGATCAATACTCCCGATTCATCAAGGTATTTCTTTGCCGATGAGTACCAGTACCGGTTTGACAAAGGCCTTCCCCAGAAACAACTTTCAAAGGAATTCGTGAGGGAATGGCTGATGGAGAGAAATTTTAGCGGGCAGCGCGGCCAGATAGTTCCTGAGATGCCGGATGACTTCATAAGGCAGGTATCTGACAGGTACATTGAACTTTATGAGAATATTACGGGAGAAAAATTCATAAGGGCTGACATTTCGGATATTGATACCAGAATTGAAAGGAATGTCAGGGAATTTATTACAGACTACTTGAATCTGCATGCATAAAGGCTGTTTAAAAACACCTTGTCAAATATCAATTTTTTCCATATCACCGGTTTTTACTGTTGCGATAAAAACCGAAAATGATTTATTTTACTTTTCCTAAAGACCTGAAAAACCATCCTGCCAGAAATGAGAATCCAGAGAGTTTCAAGGGAGAAGGAGTCTAAGGCTCCTGCCGCGCCGGTTGATCTTACCCTGATCGACGGACTGCTGAAAAAATACAAGGGCAAACCAGGCAACATGATCCCTCTCCTGCAGGGGGTACAGGCTGTTTACGGCTATATCCCCAGGGAAGTTTTCCTGAAATTGTCGCATGAGACGGGTTTGACGCTCAGTGAGATGTATGGAGTTGCAACATTCTATGCCCAATTCCGGCTCAATCCTGTCGGCAAGCACATAATCAAGGTTTGTCACGGTACCGCCTGTCATGTACAGAATGCAGACTTAATCAGTGACGCTGTCCGCGAGGCTCTGAAGATCAAGGATGGAGAGACAACCTCCGACGGCCTCTTTACTCTCGAGTCAGTAGCCTGCCTTGGTTGTTGCTCGCTGGCCCCTGTTATGATGATAGGTGAAAGCAGCTACGGCAAACTTACAGGCAGAAGTGCAGTCAAGATCATCCGTGACATAAAGGCTGCTGAGTCGAACTAATCCCCTAATTCTGAAGGAATGAAAACGCAAGTTATTGTTGGACTCGGAAGCTGCGGAATAGCAGCAGGAGCCGGAAAGGTTTATGATGTCCTTTTGAATATTAATAAGGAGAAGGGTGCTGATTTCTCCCTGTCCCGGACAAGTTGTATCGGGATGTGCTACAGAGAGCCGCTGGTTGAGGTTATTGATGAGCGCGGGTCGGTGATTTATGGCAATATCGATGAGGAAAAGGCCCGGGAAATAGTTACCAGGCACCTGATAAACAAGGAGATAATAGAAGAGTGGATTGTCAGATCAGATAAGATTGCCACCAGTGATGATACCTTTTTCAGCGGTCAGATCAAGATTGCCCTGAGGAATTGCGGCATAATTGACCCTGAAAAAATCGAGGAATATGAGAAGATGGGCGGATACAAGTCCCTTGAGATGATAGCCGTGGATAAAATCCCGTCAGAAAAAGTTGTGCAGATGGTAATAGACTCGGGACTGCGGGGCAGGGGAGGAGGCGGATTCCCCACGGGCCTGAAGTGGAAGCTGACTCTCAACAGCAAATCGGATGAGAAATATATCATCTGCAATGCTGACGAAGGTGATCCCGGGGCTTTCATGGACAGATCATTGCTGGAGGGCGACCCTCACTCTGTACTGGAGGGCATGATAATAGGAGCCTATGCCGTAAAAGCATCTGAGGGCGTCATCTACTGCAGGGCAGAGTACCCCCTTGCCATAAAGAGGCTTAACATAGCTATAACCCAGGCCCGGGAAAAGGGCTACCTGGGGAAAAATATTGCAGGAATTACAGGGTTCAATTTCGACCTTTTTGTCAAGGAGGGCGCCGGAGCCTTTGTTTGCGGTGAGGAAACGGCCCTGATGGCCTCGGTCGAAGGTAAAAGGGGTATGCCTTACAAGAAGCCCCCCTTCCCTGCTGAATCGGGACTCTGGCGTAAACCTACCAACATTAACAACGTTGAGACCTGGGCCAACATACCATGGATAATCTCAAACGGACCTGAGAAATACGCAGCGTACGGCACAGAGAAGAGTAAGGGAACCAAAGTTTTTGC
The DNA here is from genome assembly GCA_034004335.1 of Bacteroidales bacterium. Lineage (GTDB taxonomy): Bacteria > Bacteroidota > Bacteroidia > Bacteroidales > VadinHA17 > SLNP01. The sequence continues at coordinate 43,450 of JAVEWX010000002.1, forward strand.
CCTTACCGGAAAGATAAGGAGGGGCGGCCTGGTGGAGGTGCCGATGGGGATCACCCTCAGGGAAATAATCTACGAATTGGGTGGGGGCATCCAGAATGACCGTCGTTTTAAGGCAGTACAGATGGGAGGCCCGTCGGGTGGCTGCATACCTGCCGCCCTTATTGATACTATTATTGATTATGAGTCTGTTACCTCAACCGGAGCCATCATGGGTTCCGGCGGCATGGTGGTGATGGACGAAACGACCTGCATGGTTGACATCGCCCGGTTCTTTCTCGATTTCACATACAAGGAATCATGCGGGAAATGTACTTTCTGCAGGGTCGGAACCAAAAGAATGCTGGAAATACTGACCCGCATCTGCGAAGGTGAGGGCAAAGAATCTGATCTCGAGCTGCTCGAGGAACTGGCAGTACAGATTAAGGACAGTTCACTCTGCGGACTCGGACAGACGGCACCCAATCCCGTGCTGACAACCCTGAAGTATTTCAGGAATGAATACCTCGAACACATTGTCAACAAAAAATGTCCCGCTGGCATCTGTACCAAATTGCTGACATACGAGGTTGTGCCGGATAAGTGTACCGGTTGTACGGTATGCGCAAAGAATTGTCCGGTGAATGCCATCAGCGGCGAGAGAAAGCAGGTGCACCTGATCGATCAGGCTGTATGCATAAAGTGTGGTGTCTGCTTTACCAAATGTACATTTGATGCCATCAGGAAATACTAAATTCCAACTCAATTCAGAATCAGACCATACCATGGACGAAATAAAGATAATCCTTAACGGCAGGGAGGTGGCGGCTACCAAAGGCGAGAAAATACTTGCCGTCGCTGAGAGAAATGGCATCAGCATACCGACATTGTGCAATGACAAGCGTCTGGAACCCTACAGTTCATGTTTTGTTTGTGTCGTTGAAGTAGAGGGTATGAGGGGACTTCAGCCCTCCTGCTCGACACCGGTCAGCAATGGCATGGTGGTAACAACTGACAACAACAAGATAAGAAGGGCAAGGAAAACAGCACTTGACCTTTTACTGAGCAATCACTATGCCGATTGTCTTGGACCCTGCAGGCAAACATGCCCGGCAGGTGTCGATGTTCAGGGATATATTTCACTCATTGAGAAGGGTCAGTATCGTGAAGCTGTGGCGCTTATAAAGCAGGCAAACCCGTTACCTGCAATCTGCGGAAGGGTATGTGTCAGGCCATGTGAGGTGGCATGCCGGCGCAATCTGCTGAATGAAGGGGCACCTGTTGGTGTTGACTATATGAAACGATTTGCTGCCGACAGGGACCTGGAGGCAGATGACCGGTTCCTTCCCGATACTGAACCGCCAACAGGGAAAAAGGTGGCTATAATCGGCGCCGGACCAGGGGGATTGTCGGCAGCCTACTGGCTGCAGCAGAAGGGCCATCAGTGTGATATCTACGAGGCTGCTCCGCAGCCCGGAGGGTGGCTGCGGTACGGTATCCCCGAGTACCGACTTCCGAACGACGTTCTCGACAAGGAGATAGAGGGTATCACCGGAATAGGAGTCAACATCTTCTGCAAAAAACGTCTTGGGGACAATGTCAGTTTTGCTGACCTCGACTCAAGGTATGATGCCTTCATACTGGCCCCGGGTTCGCAGAAAGGTACCAGACTGGGTTGCGAAGGAGATGACGCCGAAAACGTGCTGCCCGGAATTGATTTTCTGAAGCAGATGGAGCTTACCGGCAAGAGACATGACTTCAGTGGCAAGACAGTTGCTGTTGTCGGGGGTGGAAATACCGCGATGGACTGCTGCCGTACCAGCATAAGGTGTGGTGCGGAAAAAGTTTTTGTTGTATACCGCAGAACCGAGAAGGAGATGCCTGCCAACCCCATTGAGATTCATGAATCGAAACTTGAGGGGGTCGAATATATGTTTCTGACCAATCCGGTGAGAGTCAACAAGGATGCTTCGGGAAGGGCTGGAAGCATGACCCTTATAAGGATGGAGCTTGGTGAACCCGATGCTTCAGGCCGGAGAAGACCGGTTGAGGTTCCCGGTTCGGAATTTGAAATGGAGATTGATTTCATCCTTGCAGCTATCGGACAGAAGACTGACCTCAATTTTCTCGATGATATAAATGGTGTGACCAGGAAGGGCATGCTGAAGGCAAACAAATATGGTGACATTGACGCTGACCCCGGCACACTGAGGACCGGAGTGGAGAATATCTTTGCTGCTGGCGACAGCGTAAGCGGGCCTGCTACCATTATCGAGGCCATAGCACAGGCACAGATTGCTGTACACAGCTGCCATAACTACCTGTTGGGCGCCGATGTTGTACCACCCTCCAGGGTTTTCTACAGCAGGAAGGAGAACTTCAGGAAACTTTCGAGCACCGACTATGCAGGGAGATTCGTGCCTCAGACACGTCAGGAAATGCCTGTGCTGGAGCCAGCAAAAAGGATGAACTTCAATGAGGTGGAGCTCGGCTATGCTGATGAGAAAATTGTAAAGCAGGAGGCCAACAGGTGTCTTGAATGCGGGTGTACTGCCTTTTTTGACTGCGATCTGCAGAGGGTAGCTACCGAATACGCTGCCGACCAGACCCGCTTTTCGGGTGAGTTTAATGCCTTCGATGTGGATTTTTCCCATCCCTTCATCGAATTCGACCGCAACAAATGTATTCTATGCGGTAAATGCGTACGGATATGCCACGAGTATGTGGGAGCCGATGCCCTGGGCCTTGTAAACAGGGGATTCGTTACATATGTTAGTCCCGATCTTGACGGTTCATTGCGCGATACCAACTGCGAAACCTGCGGTATGTGTATATCGGTTTGTCCGACAGGGGCATTGATGGAGAATTACAAGTTTAAACCGGGCCCGGTTGAATCAGTGCCGCTGAAGGTTGTCGACTTCTTTGGTTCAGAAGGTTGCGAGTATAATCTTTTTACACGGTCAGGCTTCTTCTTTGGCGCCGACGGCTCTGAGGGAATGGTTAACAGCGATGGCAGTATAGGGCGACAGCAGCGTTTCGGGTATAACGTGCTTAATCGTCTTAACCGGATCACAAAACCCCTTGTTAAGGTAGACGGTGAGTTCAGGGAGATAGGATACGATGAGGCGTTGAGGATGATGGCGGGTAAGATCAGAAGTGTTGAGCCTGATGAAAACCTGTTCATTGCAGGTGCGCGTCTTTCCAATGAGGAATTATACCTGGTCCAGAAGATTGCCCGTGCCGCGGTTAAAACGAATAATGTAGGCTCATTCCATTACATGGGAAGATGTCACGGTTATCTCAACTCCTCGGCCAATAATGTTCCTTTCAGTGAACTAAGCGGAGCCTCAGCCTTCTTTGTTGTAGGCGCGGAGATGACGGAAGACAATCAATATGTCGGTTTCCTGGTTAACAATACCCGGTTCAGAAAAGCTGTTCCGGTGAAGCTCTTCACCGATAAGCCGGAAAGCACCATGCGCCATAAGGCAAGTGAGGTAATGACAGTTAAATCCTACTATAGCCTGATAATGGCTGTCAACTGCTATCTTGTTGACAATAAAATGTATAACAAGATGTACATCGACGATCATTGCGATGACTTTGAGGAATATATTTCCTCACTGAAGAAGCTGAACTTCAAGAGACTTGTTAAAGCTGCGGGTGTCACTGAAGAGGTCATAGCAGGATTTGCAACAGCTCTGACCTCCACTCACAATCCCGTCATAATATTCAGCGAGAAGGAGGTTTGCCCCGACACGGCCGTTGAAATCAGAAATATGGCTATGCTGACCGGCATCCTTGGCAAGAGATCGGCAGGAGTCGTGTGTCTGAAGGAGAAGAACAACAGCCAGGGATTGATTGACGCCGGTATTTCATCGGCAAGGCTCCCGGGCAACAGGGAGATAACCGGACCAGAAGCCCTGAAGGTGGCAGAGGATGTATGGGGCGTTACCGGATTGTCTTATCGTACCGGTTCTCTAAAGGCTTCACTAATGGATGGAGGTTTCTCCAATATTTTCATCTTTGGTGAGGACCCTGTCGGATGCGCCGTTGACAGCAGTACCATTTCAGATGCCCTCAGCAAGGCTGCATTTATGGTTGTGCAGGATTATACACTAACCGATACTGCCATGCTTGCCGACCTGGTGCTGCCGGCAACCTATCCCTTTGAGACAGGTGGAAGCTTCACAAATACCCAGCGATACCTGCAGCGTTTTGAGAAGGTTGCTGACTCCCCGGTAAAGATGGACAACCTGAGGCAACTTGCAGCATTATCAAACCTGTTGGGAATGACTGCTGACGCTGATCCCGATGCAATACTGAGTGAGATGTTCTGGTTCCTGACCAAAAACAACGATGACCATAAGTTTGAAGTTACAGACGGAAGGTGTATGCCACCGTTATTTTTGCACGGAGCCGATGTACTCAACAGGTTGTTTGACATGTATTACAAAGAGGAAATGGGTATATAAATTTTTATTGCATATTAAACAGGAGCGATCCGCCGTTATTGAAGCGGGTCGCTTTCGTTTTAAGGGGCTCGGATGCAAATAAAAAAATGTTGTACTTTTACCCGTGAAATTCAAAGTTTATTGATGATGGGTCGTATCAGAATCCCGGCATATTTTCTTATTGTTCTGATGGTGGTCATGGCTGCTTCCCCGGTATCATTGCACGGGCAGGTGCCTGTTGTCAAATCGACCGAAAGGGTGGTAATAAGGGGCAAAAACTTTTTCATTCATAAGGTTGAGAAGGGGCAGACGGCCTTCTCTATTGCCAGGGCATACTCTGTTACAGTGGAAGTGCTTCATAATGAGAATCCTGAAGCCCTGTATGGACTGAAGGAGGGACAGATGCTGAAGATACCGGTGGTGGATGTTGTCGAAAAACCGGTGCGCGAGAAGGATCCTGACAAGTATATCTATCATACCATTGTTGCGGGAGAGACAATATTTGCCCTCTCGAGGATGTATGATGTGCCTCAGAGCGCGATACTCGAGGCAAACCCCGGCCTCGATCCCGAAGATATTCCTGTAGGATCTGAGATTGCCATTCCGAGAAAGGAGTTCAGGTCAGAGATAGTCTCCATTGCTCCCAGGCAGGAGGATTACACTGTTCATAAGGTTTTGTCCGGTGAAACAATATCCTCAATATCAAGGAAATATGGTGTTCCGGCGAGGGAGATCAGAAGGATCAACGGCGGCACAATATTTTTAAGGCCTGGCGACCTGGTCAGAATACCGGGACGATATGAGATCGGGGGCGAACAGCAGGTCATAATTGCAGATACGGTGATAGCTGAGATCGATACCCTTGAAAATGTGCCCCGGACCATAGGCTATACCGATATCTCCACTCTGAGAGGCAGTATTGACATTGCGGTCATGCTTCCGCTTTATCTCGACCGGAATGAAGAAAGGGTAGAGATCGATACCACCCTTCCGCCGTCAAGAAGAATCAGGGAACGACCCTTTAGCTGGATATACCCCGGTACAGTAAGCTTCCTTGAGATGTACGAGGGGATCCTTATTGCTGCCGACGATATGAGGGATGCAGGCCTTGATGTCAGGATCCATACTTTTGATACCCGTGCCAACCCCGATGTTGTTGATGAGATTGTGGAGTCGGGAGGACTCAGGAATGTAGATATGATCATCGGACCGATCTATTCATTCAACCTGACCAGGCTTTTGCCCTATGCAACGAGGTACAATATCCCGGTAGTGTCGCCGGTGCCCCTGCATGATAACTCACTACTGAAGGAAAATCCGGGACTGTTTATTGTACACTCCTCCCTCGAGACCGAACAGGAAATCATATCGAGGACTATTGCCGATTACTATGACAACAACATGGTATTCCTTTATTCCGACACCGCCACAGAGGGTAATGAAAGCATGCCCTTCAGGAATATGATTATGAGGGAACTCTCATTCAGGACCCCGGTGGAAAGGGTCAACTTCAAGCAGGTTATGTACCGGAGCAGGTCAGGCTTCGCGAACGACACACTGAACAGGCTTTCCCACGCCCTCACCCCGGCCTCCGACAATTTAATAATACTTGGAACCGAGGACGAGGCTGTCCTTCATGAATCAATTATGAACCTTCACGGACTCCTGAAAAGAAACAGGATGACCGTCTTTGGATATCACTCGATCAGGAACCTGGAAAACAATATTGATCTGAATTATCTTTTCGATCTGGGTATCAATGTTTTTTCTCCGGTTTACATCGATTATAGTCACAGGAAGACCACCGAATTCCTTGGCAAGTTCAGGTCACTGTTTGGTATGGAACCTAACGAGACCAGCTTCGCCTGGATAGGTTATGATATTGTTACCTACTTCACAAGCGGCCTTGCCATGCACGGACGAAGGTTTATTGCCAATCCTGGCATGCATAACCCTGAACTGCTGAGCGCAAAATTTGATTTCAGGCGCGAAAGTCCGGCAGACGGATATGAGAACTGGGGTTTGTTCCGGCTGAGATATTCGGGAGCCATGGAACTTGTGGTTATAAGTGAACCGCAGATCAGCAACGGACTGAAATACTGAACATTCCCTCAGTAATGTGAGCCTGGCAAAGTACCCGGATGGAATAAAAGTTAATAACCAATTGTCTAACTTGCGTATGGCTGCCGCCAATTACAGGGAATCTGATGATGCAACTCTCATAAAAGCTTCTCTGTCAGGCGATAAGCTGGCGTTCACTGAAATAGTCCATCGGTACAGGGGTATGGTTGCCCGTACCGTTAAGGGTATGATCGGAGACAACGCATTTGCCGAGGATGTGGGTCAGGAAGTATTTATCAAGCTTTACCATTCCCTCAGGGATTTCAGGGGTGAGTCGAAGCTGTCAACATATCTGCACCGCATTACCGTCAACATTACCCTTAACGAGATAAAGAGGAACAGGCGCATGAATGCACCCGGACAGGCAGATGAACTTGATTCTTTAAGACCGGCCATTCTGGCTGGTGAAGACCTGGTATCGAGAAGCGAAACGAAGGAACTCGTGGAGAAGGCACTGCAGATGCTTGAACCCAGGTACAGGATAGTAATTGTAATGAGGATGCTCCAGGGATATGATACAAAGGAAACCGCCGAAGCTCTGGGTCTGCCGGTGGGGACAGTGTTATCGCGGCTTTCGAGGGCGCAGGAACAGATGAGAAAAATATTGAAAGCAATATAGTAACAGTACATGAAGGCAAATGAACTCTTGAACCTGATTGAAAAGGGACTGCAAACCGGTATCGGAGCGGAGGACCTTCACAGCAGAATGAAATCTGAAGGGGTTGACTACAACTTCGGGCAGGGCTTCACGGGCAGGGTTATGGACAGGATATCCGACGGATTAACTCTTGCCGCAAGGCAGGTTGACTTCGTCAGTTCCCTCAACTCCATATTCTACCGTGTAGCTTTTGCGGGAGTGGCTGCCATAATAATAATGCTTATATCGATCTTCATATCGGAAGGATCACTTACACTGAATGCCATAGTCGGAATAAGTGATACTATTGACGAGAACCTTATCAGTCTGATTACCGAAAACTAACCTCCCGGAGATGAAGTTCAGATCAATATCCGTAATCGTTGCCACCCTGGTGCTGGGCTTCGTGCTGGGGATGCTTACCTCGGCGCAGATAAGATATCACAAGCTAAAACCCGTGAGGGCCTTTTTCTCTGAAGAGCGCTTCAGGCAGACCATATACCATGATATTAATCCCGATGAGCAGCAGAAGGAAAAGCTTGATGTTGTGATGAGAAAATATGCCAGGATCAACCGTGAAATACAAACAAACTACCGTAAAGAACTGGATGACTATGTGAGTGATTTCTGGCATGAGTTGTCGCCTCTTCTGACCGATGAACAGAGAGACAAGCTTGAGGAGATGGAACGGAAGAGAATGGAGTTTTTTATGTCAGCCAGGGGCAAATATCAGGGTGATTCCATTCGAGGCGATGAATTCAGGCCACGGATGAGACCTCCCGGAGATTCCTCTTTTATGCGGTTCCCCGGCGACACCCTCCGCGGCAGGATGCCTGGCGATTCAATGAGAACACGCGATGGGCTGCCCCCGGGAGGCAGACCGTGATTCCTGGTTTTCAACCCGCAAGAAACAGTACGTAGTCGGTAATAATGGGTATGTCGGCAGGATCGACGCCATGCTTTAGCAATATCTCCTCATCGTATTTCATTGTAGTCAGGAATGATTCCCGGTTGAAGTCTGCCGCCATGAGCGATTGCCGGTAATATTCCGCCGCCTCCTTCTTCTTCTTCATGCACAGGTAAAGGTGTCCTATGTTGATATAGTCGTGGGCATTAAGCTCGGAGCGGGTAAGCCTTTCATAATATTTCTGCGATTCCCCGAATTTTCCCAGCGCAAAGTAGCACCATGCTATTGGCCTGAGGATCTTTACATTGTCGGGCTGTTCGTATTCAATCTTGAAATAGTATTTCAGGGCAGATTCGTAGTTCTTCAGATCGAGCCAGCAGTGTGCCGTCATAAGGATAGTGCTCTTATCTGCCGGATCGGCATCGCCAGCCAGCAGGTAGTAGTCGAGTGCCTCCTCGAACCTCCCGAGTTTTCTAAGGCAAAGCCCGATCTTCTTTACCGTCCAGGCTCTGCGCTCAATAAGCTCAGCCATCTTGTAATTTTTTACCGCCTGTTCATAATTACTGGCCTGCTGATAGCAATATCCTATCTTCTCATATAACTGGACACTCGAAGGTTCCTCCTTCAGCCTCGCCTCGTACAGGTCGCGGGCATCCTCGAAGAAATCCTTGCTGAACAGGTAGTCAGCCATGCTGGTGTCTGATTCCGGACTGCTGCAATAATCGCGGTAGAAGGCTGAGTTGTAAATATCCAGTCTCCCCTCAAAAATATCTTCAAATTCCTTCCTGTAGGGTGATAACTTGAAGAAGCGGTACAGGTCCTGAAGGTATTGTGTAATAGCCACCCTGAAGCTCCTGAAGGGATCGGTGGTCGATTCAGTCTCCTCAAATTGCCCCAGGCTTTCGAGTTCCATCCTGAAAACCTTCAGCATCATGGTTTTCTGGGCTGACGGAAGGTGTTTGAGGTTAAGTACCAGGCTGAATTTATCGGAGTTGCAGATGAACGGTGTCTTGTAAAGGGCTTCGGCAAGCTCGTTGGTTCCGGGACCCAGTATCTCGTCCCTGAAAACCTCATCAACGGCCTCGTGGTCGGGATGAAATGGCATGAACCAGTTCCCGAAATCCCTGAAAAAGTCAAAATGCTTCAGGTTGGAGAATGCCTGCATGTAAACATCTGCTCCCTCCATCTGTAGTTTTGTCAGTTCTTCGAACGATCTGAATATCTCCTCCGAATCTCCGAACATATCTGACCAGTCAGGATTTCTGTCATCGGCGGGATTGTCGGGCATTATATTGTCGAGGTCGAGCTTCTCCTCTATCTTTGGTTTAAGCCTGGCTACCTGAGGGAGTATCTCTTCGGTAAGCTTTCTTCCGAGCTTTTCAGTCTCTCTCGACCTCAGAATCTGCAGTACGATTATACGGCAGTGTTCGCGGAACCTGTCACCCGAACATGCTGAATTGAGCCATTCATTAACCTCAGGGTAAAGCGGCAGCCGTTCCTTGTGGTACTGCATTAGAATTATCAGTCCGGCCAGGGCTCTTCCCTTAAGCTGGTTGTCATCCGGGTTGCAGAACCTTAGCAGAACACTGATCTTTTCAACCTGGAACACCCTGAGTGCACTGAGGGTTATGGCGCTGATCATCGTGGCTGTTTCGTACCATCTGAATTTACCGGTGCCGTAGATTATGTCGATAAGGCTGAACTCGGCTTCCCCGTAGTAATCGGTCAGCCACAGGTGGTTGAAAATGCTTCTTATCAGTTGCCTGTGACGGATTGCCTGTTCCGAACCATGATCGTTTGATACCTCTCCGGGAACCCTGAGCCATTCATCCAGGTCCTCCTTGAAGATCAGGTCGTCGACTGAATCGGTAATGGTTTTACCGCTTAACAGCTGCTCCCTTTCGGCTTGCTGCTTTACCCAGTAGGTGTGCCACCCTGAGTAACGTGACAATATGTCCTGTTTTACCCTGTCGGCAAGGCCCAGGATTGATTGCTGCAGCTTGTGGTACACCCTGTCCCTTTCCGGATCGTTGACTCCGTCGATAGTGTACATGAGCATGTTTCTGTATGTCATCGACAGTGACTCAAGATCATCCTTGAATAAACCGGGGGACCCTCTCTCCATCATACTGTTAAGCAGGTCAAGGCCCTGCTTGATCCTTTTTTCCGAAATCAGGGAGACGATATTTTTATGCTGGCTTATTACCCTGTTCATATATTTACAGTGGTTTATATGTCATTAAGAACAGACTGTCAATCATGCATGACAGTGCTAAGATATTCATAGTTCAACAATCCTGCCGAATATTTTACCCGGTACGATTGTGGCACTTTCATTTGATAATGTAATTTACCACCTATGATATGTCTATGGGTGAGGCTGGAAAAAATATGAGGGAAACATTATGGTTGCCTGCAAGCCGGCATGAGCTCGAGTCCCGCGGACTGGAAGAGGTGGATATCATCATCTTTACCGGCGACGCCTATGTTGATCATCCGTCGTTTGGTGCTGCGGTGATAGGCAGAGTTATGGAGGATGCAGGTGCAACGGTAGCCATTGTTCCTCAACCCAACTGGAGGGATGACCTGCGTGATTTCCGTAAGCTCGGCATACCCGCGATGTTCTTTGCCGTTACGGCCGGCAATATGGATTCCATGGTCAATCACTACACCGCAGCAAGGCGCCTGCGCTCCGATGACGCCTACACCCCGGGAGGAAAGTCCGGGTTCCGGCCCGATTACCCGACCATTGTATATACTTCAATACTTAAGAGGCTATATCCCGATGTGCCTGTTCTGCTCGGGGGTATTGAGGCATCGATGCGAAGGTTGAGCCATTACGATTACTGGAAGGACAGTGTGGAACCTTCGATACTGATGTCAAGTGGCGCCGACATGCTGGTATATGGAATGGGGGAGGAACCGGTACGTGAGATCATAAGGCTGATGCGCAGAGGGGTCCCCTTCGGGTCGCTGAGAACCCTCCCTCAAACCGGTATCGTTGTTGAAAAAGATGAGAGACTGCCAGTGAACAAACACTGGAGGGATAAGTGGCTTGACCCTCATGAAATGGTTGTTTCCGATAAAAATGCATTTGCCCGCAGTTTCGTGACATTCGAGAAGGAATCGCACAAGATTGAACAGGCAAGGCTTATACAAGAGTGTGGCGGCAGCCTGGTTGTTGTCAATCCGCCACTGCCCCCTGCTGATTCAGATGTGGCAGATTCAGTATACAGCCTGCCATTTACATATCTTCCGCACCCCCGCTACCACGGGAAAGGGCCTATTCCCGCATTTGAGATGATAAGGAACTCGGTAAACATTCACCGTGGCTGCTTCGGCGGCTGCAGTTTCTGCGCGATTGCCGCCCACCAGGGTAAGCATGTTGTAAGCAGGTCGAAGGAGTCAGTGCTCGGGGAGATAGAAAAGATAAGCCTCCAGGAGGGTTTTCGAGGTGTTATCAGCGACCTGGGGGGACCTTCCGCCAACATGTACGCCATGAAACCTGCAGACCGGTCGAAATGCCTGCACTGCAGCAGGCCGTCGTGTATATGGCCTTCGGTTTGCAGCAACCTGCAGGTATCTCATCGCGAGCTCAACGAACTTTATGAAGCGGCCCTGAGGGTGCCGGGAGTGAAGCAGATCCTCGTGGGAAGCGGGGTGAGGTATGACCTTCTGCTCAGCGAGTTTAACCGGCGCGCCGGTAAAGATGAGGATCTGTACCTGCGTAATCTTATTGAGAGGCATGTCTCGGGTTGGTTCAAGGTTGCTCCCGAGCATTCTGATGACGACGTGCTGAAGCTGATGCGCAAGCCTTCTTTCAGCCTGTTCAGGGTACTTAAGGTCAGGTATGATGCCATAATGAGTAAGTCAGGCAGGAAGGGTCTGTTAGTTCCATACCTTATTTCGGCTCATCCGGGATGTACTGCGGCAAAGATGGAGGCTCTGGCCGGTGAGTTGCGGTCGCTCGACATAAGGCCCGAGCAGGTTCAGGAGTTCACACCGACGCCGATGACTCTCTCCACTACCATATATTATACCGGTTTTGATCCCTATACCGGCAGGAGGGTTTTTGTGCCCCGAAGCAGGAAAGAGAGGCAGGTCCAGAAGGATATGGTGTTCTGGTACCGGAGACCTCCGAAGGATTTTTCGGGAGGGAGGGAAAAGATAAAAGACAAAAGACAAAAGACAAAAGACAAAAGACAAAAGACAAAAGATAAAAGATAAAAGATAAAAGACAAAAGATAAAAGATAAAAGGAAAAAGCATGGGGCCAGCCTTCGCCAAGGCTTCGGCTGACAAAGTATGGGGCATGGAGAAAAAGGTGATCGGTAGTCGGTGGAACACCGTAATGGTTGAATATCAATAGAATAGAGGTACCACCCTAATTTAATCTGTCCCGGCGACCAGGCCTCTTGCAAACTGTGGAGTACATAAATGAAAAAACCGGGGCGTGAGCCCCGGTCAGATGCACCGCGAGTTACCAGTTCACGGCACGTTGTTAACCTAAAAACCAAACCATGAAGCAGCCTTATCGGCCTTCATATTCTTTAATAATATTTTTTACATCGTCGGGAGCAACCCTGCCATAGGTTTTGTCACCAACCAGCACAACGGGAGCCAGTCCGCAGGCACCTACGCAGCGCAGACTTGAAAGTGAGAACTTGCCATCGGGTGTCGACTGACCAACTTCCACACCAAGTTGTTTCCTGAATTCTTCAAGTACCTTTTCAGCACCCCTGACATAGCAGGCTGTTCCCATGCAGATACTGACAGGGAATTTGCCCTTGGGGATCATGGTGAAGAAGGAGTAGAAGGTTACAACTCCGTAAATCTTTGCTACCGGAACGTTGAGAAAGCCTGAAATAACCTCCTGTACCTCTGCGGGAAGATAGCCGAAGTGCTCCTGACACTTGTGCAGAACATTAATTAGTTCGTGCTGATCATTATCGAATGATTTGCAGATCTCCTGGATTTTGTCTACATCTGCCTGTCTGAGTTCTATCTTAATGCTTGACATGATACTGTTATATTAGAATTAAACAACCCCAAAGGTTACTGTTTAACAATAATCTTCTTCTTCTTATCGAAATATCCCGTATGGAGAAGGTGATGAGCCTTCTCACTGTTGGGCTCTCCCAGAAACTCCTCGTACAACTTGATGATGAAGGGATTCTCATGCGATTTCCTCAGGGGCTTTTTCCTGTCTTCTTCATAGATTGCTGCTGCCCTGGCCTTCAATATTTCCGATTTGCCGTGGTGCAAAGGCTGACCACCGCCTCCGATACATCCGCCGGGGCATGCCATTACCTCAATGGCATGGAACTGCGATATGCCTGATTTAACATCGTCGAGCAACTTGCGTGCGTTTCCGAGTCCATGTGCAATACCGATATTGACAGGAAGCCCGTCAAAATCGATGACTGCGCTTCTGACACCTTCCATGCCCCTGAGTTCGGTGAAATCGAGTCTGGTTAGCTTCTTACCGGTAAATACTTCATAAGCCGTACGTACCGCTGCTTCAATCACGCCACCGGTTGTGCCGAAAATAACACCTGCTCCTGTCGATTCACCCATCGGGTTGTCAAACTCCTCATCCTCGAGGCTGTTGAAATCAATATTTGCCTGCTTTATGAAGTGGGCAAGTTCGCGTGTCGATATTGAAAAATCAACATCGGGGTTGTTGTCGACAGAGAATTCATCTCTCTGACATTCATATTTCTTTGCAAGACAAGGCATAATGGATATCACTACCATGTCTTTCCTGTTAACCTTGATCTTCCCGGCGAAATAGGATTTGGCTATTGCCCCGAACATCTGCTGTGGCGATTTTGCAGTCGACGGCACATCCTTCAGTTCCGGGAAGTAGTGTTCAAAGAAGTTGACCCAGCCGGGACAACATGATGTAAGTATTGGTAACCTGACACTCTTGTCTCCTGCGAGATGGCGCCTGAGACGGTCGAGCAGTTCGGTTCCCTCCTCCATGATGGTGAGATCGGCTGCGAAATCTGTATCGAATACATAATCGAACCCGAGAGCCCTCAATGCTGCCACCATTTTTCCTGTGACAAGTGTTCCCGGTTTCATGCCGAATTCCTCTCCCAGGGCAGCCCTTACTGCAGGGGCTGTCTGCACAACGACTGTTTTTGTCGGGTCGGCCAGTGCCCTCAGTACTTCCGGGGTATGGTCGACTTCGGTAAGGGCTCCGGTAGGACAAACTGCGACGCACTGACCGCAATAGGTACACGTTGAATGTTCCAGGTTCATCTCAAATGCCGGAGCTACGGTAGCCATGAACCCGCGATTAACAGCTGACAGTGCGCCTACAGTTTGTACTTCATTGCACATCATCTCGCACCTGCGGCACATTATGCATTTATCAAGATCCCTTATTATTGAGGGGGATGTATCCTTCCTGTAGGTTGACATTGCGGCAATCTCCATTCCGGGTATATCCCTGATGCCGAGCCTGGTTGCCATATCCTGAAGCTCACAGTTACCCGATTTGGGGCATACCAGGCAGTCCTTGGGGTGATCTGAGAGTATGAACTCCATCACGGTGCGGCGTGCATTCAAAACCCTCGATGTGTGTGTTTTAACAACCATCCCCTCCTCGCATTTAGTGGCACATGATGGGGCGAGGTTCCTGCGGCCCTCAACTTCAACGACACATATACGACAACCTGCCGGCTTGTTCTCTATGTTCATGTCGTGAAGTTCCATATGGCAAAGGGTGGGGATCTCTATTCCGAGCTCTTTTGCAGCCTTATGTATGGTAATCCCTTTCGGGACCTCAACCATCTTGTTGTCTATTTTAAGTTTTACCGTTTCCATTGCAAAATCTACATGAATTACTGAATACTGATGGCATCAAACTTGCATTTTTCCATACACGCCCCGCATTTGATGCAGATGGAAGCATCAATGAAGTGGGCCTCCTTCCTTTCACCCGTGATGGCGTTGACCGGACAAACACGAGCGCATGCGGTACACCCCACACAATTGACCGGATCAATAATATATTGCATCAGATCCTTGCAGCTTCCTGCCGGGCATTTTTTATCCCTGACGTGTGCAAGATACTCATCCATGAAATTGTCGAGTGTCGACAGCACCGGATTAGGGGATGATTGTCCCAGTCCGCATAGTGAGGTGTCCTTTATCACATTCGACATATTCCTCAGTCTTACCAGGTCGGCTTCGGTTCCGTTACCCCTGGTTATGTGCTCCAGAAGCTCATGAAGTCTCTTGTTGCCAATCCGGCACGGGGCACACTTGCCACATGATTCTTCTACCGTGAATTCAAGGAAGTACTTGGCTACGGAAACCATGCAGTCATCTTCATCGAGTACTATCATTCCGCCTGACCCCATCATTGACCCTGCGGCCAGCAGATTGTCAAAATCGATGGGGGTATCAAGGTGTTTTTCGGTAAGACATCCGCCTGAAGGACCGCCAGTCTGGACAGCCTTGAATTTTTTACCTCCCTTTATGCCTCCGCCTATTTCGAAAATTACTTCGCGGAGTGTGGTTCCCATCGGGACTTCGATTAGTCCGACATTGTTTATTTTGCCTGCCAGTGCAAAAACCTTTGTTCCTTTCGATTTCTCGGTTCCTATGCTGCTGAACCATTTTGCACCCTTCAGGAATATGGGGGGGATACATGCCAGTGTTTCTACGTTATTAACGTTGGTCGGCTTTTCCATGAATCCCGATTCTGCAGGGAACGGGGGTTTAACAGTCGGTTCCCCGCGGTGTCCCTCCATCGAATGGATCAGGGCTGTCTCTTCTCCGCATACAAAAGCACCTGCCCCGTAACGGAGACTTATGTCGAATGAAAAGCCGGTGCCGAAGATGTTCCTGCCCAGGAGGCCATATTCCCTGGCCTGGCTGATTGCTGTTTTGAGCCTCTGGATGGCCAGGGGGTACTCCGCGCGGATGTATATTAGTCCCTCGTCAGCACCAATGCAATATCCGCAGATTGCCATCGCTTCAAGCACCGAATGAGGATCACCCTCAAGGATGGATCTGTCCATGAATGCTCCGGGGTCTCCCTCGTCGGCATTGCACACGACATATTTTTTGCTGCCCTTGCTTTTCCGCGCGTAATTCCACTTAACACCGGTGGGGAAACCTCCTCCTCCGCGTCCCCTCAATCCCGATTCAATCATCTCCTTTATGGCTTCTTCCGGCGACATTTCTGTTATAACCCTGCCGAGTGCCTGATAGGCATCCCTGGCCAGTGAGTCGTCTATATTTTCGGGATCGAGAAAACCACAGTTTCTGAGGGCTATTCTAAGCTGTTTCTTAAGTGATTTTATCTTTTCCGGACCTTCAGGGTGTAACCTTTCTATTTTCAAGCCCTTCATGATGTGTCCTGATACTATTTCGGGCGCATCAGAGGGGGATACCCTGGTATAATAAATATTATCGGGCATTATTTTTATAACCGGACCGTGGCCGCAAAGCCCAAAACAACCGGTTTTAATCACCTGAACTTCATCGGCCAGACCGTTGGCTTCAATTTCGTTTCTGAGGCCGGCTATCAGCGTGTCACTCTTCAATGCGCTGCATCCCTCGCCCCCGCAAACCATTATCTGCATTCTGTATTTTGCCATTGTCATCTCCACATCTATTTTAGTCAATTGTGCGGTAGTTGTCGGGAATGATGCCCTCAACGAGTTCACCGTATTTGATGAACTTTTCGATGATCTCATCCGCTTTTTCCCTGCTGACATAACCGAAGACGACGGGTTCCTCACCGGGCCTCTTAACCTCAATTGTCGGTTCGGCATAACAATACCCCATGTCACCTGCCGGTATCACCAGGGCATCGACATTTCGCTTTTCCAGTTCCTCAGTCATGAAGGTCAGGACATCCCTGGCACCGGATGCAATTCCACTGGTAGCCATGCCTACCTTTATCACGACACGGCTCTCAGGTGTACCTGCCTTTTCTCTTTGTTCAATCCTGGCCTGTAGCTCACTTCTTATCTTTTTAAGATCGGCCAATGTTTTGATTTTGTTCATTTCTAACTGATATACAATTTGTTATACCTATAATTATTAATCACATCAATTTCCGGGCAATTATGTTTTCCAGGATTTATAATGATTGCCGGTACAAAGATAAAATATTTGATGTGAAATAAATAACAATGTTACATAAATAACAGTAAAATATAATGATTCTAAAATAGCTGCTGGCGGCAGGGAATTTTCAGCAGTATTTTCTGAAGGGGTTTATTTATCCCGGCTTCTTATTCTGCCGAACTCAGAACCCTCTTTCCAGCGCGGGAACCAGGTGCTGTTTGCCAGCATGTATCCTGCCTCGAACATCAGCGCTGCGTCCTCGACTATGCCCGTAAGGTCCCATACAGAGGGATCGTAGTTATCGGCAGGCCTGTGGTATCTGTTGTTTATGTAGTCTCTCTCCTGTTCAGCGGCCCATTCCTTACCTAACTCCCGGCTGTCGCAGTTACCTCTTGCGAACATTGCCGGGATGCCGACAGCTGCGAATGAGAAGTGATCAGACCTGAAGTACATTCCGGTATGGGGATTGGGGTCGGGCATCAGATACCTGTCCTGTTTGGCTGCAACGAGGCCAACGATACTGTCGAGGTCAGACTGTCCGAAACCTGTTATCATCACATCCTTCATCCTGCCTATAGGCAGCAGGAGGTCATTATTGAAGCAGGCAACAGTCAGCTCAGGGTCAAAAACAGGATTTGCGGCATAGTATTTTGATCCCACTAATCCATCCTCTTCCGCGGTGGGAAAAAACAGCATAATGCTTCTTTCAGGGCGGCGGGCAAACGAGGAAAACGCCTCTCCGATCTCCAGTGCCCATGCTATGCTGGTACCGTTATCGACGGCTCCATTGTATATGGAATCTCCCATCTCACTTTCCCCTATCCCGAAATGGTCCCAATGGGCGGAATATACGATGACCTCATCAGGTCTCAGGCTTCCCCTGAGAATACCGCCCACATTTGATGAACTGCTCTTCCTTATGCTGTTGCTGATGCTTATATCGATCGTCGAGCCCATGCTGAACCCGGAATACCCGCTGATGCATGCCTCATTCCTCAGGTCAGTCACCGACATTCCCAGTGCCCCGAATATTTTGTCGGCAGTTTCTGCAGAGAACCAACCCGTAAATGCACACCCGGAGGCGAATCCATTTTTGTTGTCAATGAATAGTCCCGGTCCCAGTGAGCTTTTCCTTGGTATGGTGTACTCATAGCCCGCTCCCTCCGTTTCATGTATTATCAACACTCCTGTTGCTCCCTGGCGGGCTGCCTCCTCGAATTTATAGGTCCATCTGCCGTAATAAGTCATTTCGCGACCTTTGAAGAGTTCACGGTTACCCGTGTATAGTCCGGGATCGTTGATAAGCACCACTACCGTCTTATTCCTGACATCAAGATTGCGATAGTCGTTCCAGTCATATTCAGGGGCTACAATACCGAATCCTGCAAAGACCATTTCGGAGGCTCTGACCTCTACTGCAACCTCTTCGCGAGGTGAGGTTACGGCAATGTCGTCGGGAGAATTAAGCCGGATTACTTCATTACCCTGAACTATTGTCACCGGACCGTTAACGGCCGATTGTATCTCGGTCATGGGCACCTCCTGGAACCAGCTTCCGTTGAATGCCGGTTCAAAACCTGTCCTTTCAATCTCAGATGCAAGCCAGTTAATGGTTATGCGTTCTCCTTCAGTAAAGGGTTGCCGGCCCATGAAACTGTCATCTGAAACCTCCTTCACCAGTCGTGAAAGGTCTTCAACGGTTATGGTCTCTATTGCCTTCCGGATTGCATTATTTTCCGAACATCCGTTGAGAATCGTTATCAACAGGGCAACTGCAATGAGGATAAGGTGCTTTTTCATTTTACATTGATTTAGGTGATGCTGCTATTGCTGCAATTTCACAGATTACCTCCACGGCCTTCTGCATTGATTCAAGGGGTATGAACTCATATCTTCCGTGGAAGTTATGGC
>JAVEWX010000075.1:0-14517 GCA_034004335.1 Bacteroidales bacterium
CAAATGGTTCATGAAGAAATGGATCCTATATATCATTTCCCTGTTATTGTCGTTGAGTGCCACCGGGCAGAACTGTTCCATTCTCTCGAAGGCTAACAATATCACTCCTGACAAGCTCTGTTCACCGGTGACAGCCACCTGGACGGTAAGCTATACGGGGGTGAATGATGACGGCTACCCGGTCAGCATACGCTTTGACTGGAATAACGGCACGGTTCAGACAGTTCCGGCGGTTGAAACATCACCGGGAGTGTTTGAGGCAACTGCCATTAATACGTATACCTCGGCAGGCAATGTCTGCAACTACCATCCGCAGGCCACCCTGGTGGTCGACGGTGTCCTGTGCACCTCTTCGTCACAGGAACAGATAGTCACTGTATGGGACGATGATGACCACAACGGGGGGCGTATGCACATCAACCCACTGGTTTACCCGATCTGTTTTGGCAACAGTGCCAACGTCCGTTTCCAGGACCTGACACAGTTCAACTGCGTGCCTCCCCAGGAGAATGACAACCCCAATGTAAGCACACGCTGGATTCAGTGGATTTACGGAACCGACAATACCATGACCGGTCTGCCTGTGACAGTTGATGGCAGAAGCCGGACCTTCCCGTACATTGACAATATTATTACCCTTACCGGGCCGGTGACCGGGTCCGGTGTCTGGTCTGACGTTATCTTTGTGGCCAGCGACAAGCTGATAGGCCAGTACTTTGAAGTGACTCTCCGCAACTGGAACTACTGCAATCCCTACGATGATCCGGCATTACCCGGCGGACCCCGTGACAGGGTCAACGGCGACCATCCCCCGGTGGTGACAACTGCAAGGATACTTATAGTTCCTTATCCTGACGCCACGATAACCCCGGTTGCCCCTATGTGTGCCAATGCAACGCCCGTCACCCTGACAGCCCGTGATCCCGGAGGAACATGGTCAGGCAGCGGTGTCAGCGGGAACATTTTTGATCCCTCACTTGCAGGACCGGGAACCCATACAATCAGTTATGAAATAGTAAATGCTGACGGGTGCAGCGACACGGATCAGACAACAATTACCGTTTATCCTGTGCCTGACGCTACCATCCTTACGACCGGGATTGCATGTTCAACCGATCCGGTGATCGTTCTCCAGGCCCGTGACCCGGGCGGGGTATGGTCCGGTCCGGGTGTCTCGGGTAATCTGTTTTATCCTGCCGTTGCGGCTGCGGGCAACCACCTCATTACATATTCAATTACTGATGCCAACGGATGCACCGATTCTGACCAGGCTACCCTCACTGTGGCTACTCCCGATGCTACGATCACCCCTGTTGACACCCTTTGTGAGGACAGTCCAGCCGTTGTTCTGACGGCACGTGACCTCGGCGGGGTGTGGTCAGGCCCCGGGGTGGTAGGCAATCAGTTCATTCCTGCCCTTGCAGGGGTGGGGAATCATATTATAAAATATGAAATCCTTAATACTGACTGTGCCGCTTCAGACACCGCACTGGTTACCGTCATGGCATTGCCGTCGATTATTCTCGACGGTCCTGATACTCTCTTCCTTAACAGTCTCCCGGTTACACTCACTGCATATCCGACCGGAGGAACCTGGTCGGGGCCGGGTATGGCGGGGAATGTTTTCGATCCGGCAGAAGCAGGCCTGGGAAGTCATACTCTGACATACTCTGTTCCACCCATGAGCTGGGGATGTGATGCCCGGCAGGATCTGAGAATTGATGTTATCATGCCACCGATGCCCGTGGCAGCTTTCGAGGGCGTCACGGAGGGTTGTGCTCCTCTCACTGTACAGTTTGTCAATAAGAGCATTTACGGTGAAAGCTATACATGGGATTTCGGCGACAAACAATACTCGTCCGACAAGGATCCTGTGCATACATATTACGTTCCGGGGAACTACATTGTAAAACTGACTGTTCACAACATTGCGGGGGAATCGGTTGCGAACGGCGTTGTAACAGTGCATCAGAATCCGTCAGCCATCCTTGATGCCTATCCCACGAAAGTGGTCAACAATGAACAGATAGTGATCTTCTACAGCTATTCCTACTTTGCTGACTCCTGGCTTTGGAAGTTCGGTGACGGGGAAACCTCCACTGAGGAGAATCCATGGCATAAATATGAGTCACCGGGAACATATACCGTTTCGCTGCATGTTTCAACCGCCAACGGCTGCGTGGATTCAGCAACGATGGTGACACCGGTGGTGGTTGAATGGAAGATGGGTACCATTAAATTCCCGAATGCATTCAAATGGAATGAATCAGGTCCGACCGGGGGTGAATGGAGTGAAGGGGTAAACCCTTATATGGATGAGGTTTTCAGGCCTTTCTTTGAGAATGTTATTGAATACAGGCTTCAGATCTTCAACCGGTGGGGTACGCTCATATATGAGAGCCATGACCTGAAGAGGGGATGGGACGGTTATTTCGGTAACGGCAAACTGGCACCTCAGGGTGTATATGTCTGGAAGGCTACGGGAAGGTACGCCGACGGTGAATACTTTGACAAGGTGGGGGATGTAACCTTCCTGCATTAAAGGTCACAGTTCTTTTTCTGAAGGTTTCATTATCACACCTATCTTCTTTTTCCCGTCTATCATCACATTAAGCGGCTCAGGGAATATTACATGCCTGAGCAGGTCATCCTCATATACTGTCTCTGCCGAAGCAAGGAAATCATAGTCGATATGCCCGTCACCGCGGGAGGGATTAACATTAAAATACCCGACCCTGAAAGCGGTCAGGTTTTGAAAGAAGTGGGTCCCCTGGCTGGGGTCGATCCGGTAATTTTCCAGTCCGGATTCAACAATGATCCTTGCACCTGAAATCTGCTGCCATTTTATCGGAATTCCCCTCCAGACGTCAGTTGAACCCCATCTGCCCGGGCCAATCAGGATATAATTTATGTCGAGGTTGATCAGTCTTTCATTTATCCCCTCGATTCTGCCGGCAATCTCGGTATTCTTTGAGGCATCAAAGTTCTCGGTTCTCACGTATACCACATCGCGCAGACCACCTATTGTGCCATTGCCAAGGGCCAGACCTGAATACACTACCGTTTCGCTGTGAGCGATCTGTTCGAGCCTGTATTTTATTGTCTCGTAGTTTTCAACTATAGGCCGGATCTGCAGGAGATTAAAAACAACAGGCTTTTTACCGGAAGGATCCATATTTGCCGCAAATTCTATTTCCACCGGATTGTTAAGCTGCTGCTGCCCGATCTCAAGGACCTTCTTCAGGATACCTGTCAGCGGGAAGAGTTCATACCTGAGGATGTTTGAAAAGGTAATCACCTTACGTCCTCCCCTGACCATCTCGTCACGGATGATGTCATCCTGGTAATCGTAAGTTGAGGCGGCAAACTTCAGTGAACCGTCTTCCTCCGCTTCACTTACCTGCAGTTTAAGCAGGTTGACCGAATCGTCAGTGCTGGGCACGAAGCTTGAGGGATTGAGGTCCAGGGAATAAAACTCCTGCTGGGTCTCCCTCAGGGCCATTCGTGTATCGGAAAGCTGGATTATCTTGCCGGGGTATTCAGGTGAGAACCTCAGGGAGACGCCGCCATCAACGATGTATTTCCCAAGACCGAAGGCAAGATTGACATAACCCTCTTCCGGCTTTTCAGGTTCTATCGGATAGAAGTTGACTGACCGGGCAACTCCTGAGAGTGTAGGGTAGAAACGGTTGCCGTACTGCTGACCGCACACTTCCTGCAGGACTATCCCCATTTTTTCTTCTTCAAGCTGATTTGCGGTAGCCTTCATGTAGTTCCTGCTACCCCTGAAAAAGACAGATGCATAGACGCTCTTGATTGCCACGCTGAGGAGTTCGAGCATGACGATGTCATTTTCCGCCTTGGGTATCATGTATGTGGAATATACTCCTGCAAATGGCTGAAAATGTGAGTCTTCAAGGAGACTGGAGGAGCGTATTGCCACAGGTCCGCTGATGATTGAGATAAACACCAGCAGATCCTTGTGTATCCTGAAAGGGAGTCTTGCCTTCACAAACGCATCAAGTATCCCGCTGTCATTTCTTTCCGAAAGACCAATCCCGTACAGGTTATTTTCAGCCATGAATTCATCGAAGACGTCGGTGCTGAGGACAACGGTCCGGGGTATTGAGACGATAGTATTTTCAAAGCATTCGGAGAGCCCGAACTTCTTGATAATATGGTCAAGAAAAGCGAGGCCGCGGGCTTTGCCCCCCATAGAACCTTCTCCTATCCTGGTGAAAGTAAGGTATTCGTCGAAGTGCTCCCGGTAAAAATCGGCGATAATCCCGTGACCTTTGCTTCGCCTGAAACTGGCGATAGAATCAAAGATGAACCGCCTGGCCTGGTCAAGGCTGGAAAAATCATCCAGTTGTATCTCCTTCAGGAATTCTGCGAGTGAAAAAAGTGCGCGGGCGTACAGCCATTTTGAGAGATGGTTCCTGGAGAGGTGGTATTTCAGGGAGTTGTCAGGAATCTCAAAGAGTTTACGCTGAAATGTCTGAAGGTCAGTTATTCGCGCAATTTCCGCTCCGCTGTCCGGATCAGTAAAAACAAAATCACCGAATGAAAAATTCTTTCTGAGGAGGTTCTCCAGATCTGCGGCCAGTGTCATGGCGTTGCTGTCGATAAAGGCATTCCCGTATTCAGGGACAAGCTTTTCATTATCGGTTCCGGAAGAGTGTATTATGATCGGGATATTGGCATCATACTCCCTTACAAGCCTGAAGAGATCCATGAAAGTGCCTCTTTTCCTTTTCTCGTTATGATACTGGTCAACATCACTGATCACTCCGAGCAGCTGCATTTTGTGCTTTTCAAAAATGGCAACCGCCTCCTCGTATCCGGTGGCAAGAAGGACCTTGGGTCTGCCTCTCATCTGCATCATTTTCTGATGCTCATTGAGACCCTCGATCATATACTGCCGCGACTGTTCAAGGATTATCGTGTAAATATGGCGCAGAAATACCGATGCGAGCCTTACTGAGCTCTCAACAAGCAGTATTGCCTGAACTCCCTCATGGATGGCATCTTCGTCTACGTTCAGCCTGTCTTCCACAAGACTGATTACCGGCAGAAGGATATTTGTGCTCCCCAGCCAGTTGAAAACGTAGTCAATGCATGACATCTCCTTGCTGTCAAGTCTCAGGGCAGTCTCACGGGAGACAGGAGCAAGGATCACAATCGGTATTCCGGGCCACTCTTTTTTTATCTTCAGCGAGAGGTCGAAAGGGTCCATATCGCTGACACTCAGCATATTTATGACAAGGTCTATTTTGCCTCCAGCAAGTTTTTCCAGGGCTTCAGCCGCAGATGTGGCGTGGATGAACTGGGGCGGATAGCGGAGGTTGAAAGAGACGTAGTCATTGAAGACCTTCTCGTCAATTTTTCCGTCCTCCTCCATAATGAAGGCATCGTACCTGCTGCAGATGAGAAGGACGTATCTGACCCTCTTCTGCATCAGAAGCTCGAAGGAGGTCTCTCTGAAGATATTTTTCACGGTCTACACCACTCCCTGGGCCAGCATGGCCTCGGCCACCTTGACGAAGCCTCCGATATTGGCTCCGTCCACATAGTTTATGAACCCGTCCTTATGGGTTCCGTACTTCACGCATGTGGCATGTATCTCTTTCATTATCCTGTGAAGGCGGGTGTCAACCTCTTCGCGTGACCAGGACAGGCGCATTGAATTCTGAGTCATCTCCAGGCCTGATGTTGCCACGCCTCCTGCATTGGCAGCCTTGCCGGGGCCGAACAGGATCTTGTGATGGAGAAAGACGTTGACAGCATCCGGCGTTGACGGCATATTTGCTCCTTCCGATACCACGAAGCACCCGTTTTTGACAAGTGTTTCAGCATCAGCGCCTGATATCTCATTCTGTGTTGCGGAGGGGAGGGCAACCTGGCACGGGACATCCCACGGGGTTGATTTGCCTTCGACATAGGTACAGCCGTATTTATCGGCATATTCCTTTATACGTCCTCTTTTTACGTTCTTCAGGTTTTTAACGAACGCGAGCTTCTCTTCGTTTATTCCGTCCGGGTCATGGATATAACCGTTTGAGTCAGAAAGTGTAACAACTTTGGCACCCATCTGGATCGCCTTTTCTGTTGCAAACTGAGCGACGTTACCGGATCCGGAAACAGCGCAGATCTTACCCCTGAGGCTGTCACCCCTGGTATTCAGCATTTCCTCGGCAAAATAAACCTGGCCATATCCGGTGGCTTCAAGCCGTATGAGACTGCCGCCCCATTCAAGCCCCTTACCGGTAAGCACACCGGTGAATTCATTGCGGAGTCTTTTGTACTGTCCGAAGAGGAATCCTATTTCCCTTCCCCCGACGCCTATATCACCTGCAGGAACATCTGTGTCAGCACCTACATGCCTGAAAAGCTCACTCATAAATGACTGGCAGAAGCGCATGACCTCCTGGTCACTCTTCTCCTTGGGGTCAAAGTCTGATCCCCCTTTTCCACCTCCCATCGGAAGGGTGGTGAGGCTGTTCTTCAGAACCTGTTCAAAGGCAAGGAATTTCAGGATACCAAGGTTCACCGTCGGATGGAATCTCAGGCCACCCTTATAGGGACCGATGGCGCTGTTCATCTCTATCCGGTATCCCTTGTTGATCTGGATTTCGCCTTTGTCATCAACCCACGGGACTCTGAAAATAATGACCCTTTCAGGTTCGGCCATCCGCTCCAGGATCTTTGCAGATTTGTATTTCGGATTCTCAAGGATAAAAGGCATAAGAGACTCGGCGACTTCTTTCACTGCCTGGTGAAATTCGACCTCACCGGGGTTTTTGGCAATAATCCTTGCCATGAATTCATCAACATGATTGGACATAACAATAGGGTTTTAAAGGGTTATGGGTACTTCGATAATTTCATTAAATTTCCATAATTCAAGTCTATCTTCAAAATATATTCAGCTTTTTTTTAACTTTCATAATAAATTGTTTTGGCTGACCGCAGGGGAGCGGTACTGATCCGGGATGGAGGATATTTCGAGATTGCAAAAGGAAATGCAGAAACTCCTGGCCGAAAAAATCCAGAGCCAGAAGGGACTTTCCATTGTTTATGCCATAAACAGGATCATAAGCAGGAAGAAATCTGTTGGTGAGACTCTTTCTGAAATTGCAAGGGAGATACCCAAGGGATGGCAGTACTCTGAATACGCCTATGCCCGCATTAAGTTTGACGGTCATGAGTACCGCCCCGCAAACTTCCGTGAAACCAGGTGGATACAGAAACAGATCTTTGAGACTTTTGACAAGAAATGGGGAGCTATAGACGTATTTTACACCAAGCAATTTCCCAGGGCTGATGAGGGTCCCTTCCTTCATGAAGAAAGGCAGCTGCTTGAAAATATTGCTACAATAGTCAGCAACTATCTGAACTCCCTGATAGCATCTGATACGCCCATGGGATCTGACCTGGATACGGCAGTCACATTCGAACGGACCCGTAAGATCAGCGAGGAGCGAAATATTGATGATGCCCTTTTCCGGATATGCAGGAACATGCCCAGGTCGTGGCAGTTCCCGGATTATGCTGTAGCCCGTATAGAATATGACGGACGGGAGTACCTCAGTTCCGACAGGGATTACTCTGACCATGAGTGGAGTTTGCGGGAGGATTTTACAACCATTGACCACAAATCCGGAACCATAGAATTCTTTTATCTCAGGGGATTTCCGGCCACCTATAGGGAAACTCACAAGGACTCTGAAAAGGAACTTCTCTGGAACATGGCGAACCTGATAACCGGATTTATAAACATTATCAAGGGGAATGAGATAAGGCAGCCCTCTGACAGGGAGGAGAAACAAAACGAAGATGCAAGGACCGACAACCGGATATTTTCATGCATAAATGAAATCTCAAAAAGCCTCAGAAACGGTCACTCTCTTGAAACCACCTTTTCGGAAATCATTGAACTGATTCCGATGGCTTTCAGGTTCCCCGAGCATATAGTATGCCTGATTACTTACGATAATGCCGGGTACAGGTCGCCAGGATACAGGGAAACCCCCGTCTTCCTGGAAGCAGCCTTTAAGACGATCTCGCTGAAAAGCGGGTCAGTCCGGATCGACTTTACAGGGGATGAACCGGAAGCCGGGGAGGAACTGTTTCTGGAGGAGGAGAAGCAGTTTTCCGAGACCCTTGCCCTTCTGATCTCCGGATTCATTAACCTGATACACGGCCTTGATTCCGTCATCGCCACCCAGGAGGGACTGAAGGAGATACTTTATGAGAAAACAGAACGCCTGAAGGAGCTGTCATGCATTAACCAGACTACCTCGATACTACAGTCAGAAAAAACCGTTGAAAACGCCCTGAAGCGTATAGTTTACATCCTGCCCGATGCCTGGCAGTACCCTGAACACACCGTTGCAAGGATCAGTTTTGACGGCAAGGAGTATATGTCGCCCGAATTCATAGTGACAAAATGGAGGCAGAGGCAGCCGTTCCTTACAATAGACGACAGGTTCGGCGAGGTTGAGATTTACTATAAAAAGGAATTTCCTGACATTGATGAGGGGCCCTTCATGAAGGAGGAGCGTGACCTGATAAACAATATTGCCACACTCATCTGCAATTACCTTAATACGGTGCAGGGTGAGGTAGCCATAAAAAAATACAGGTCAGATGAGGAACTGAAGCAGAAATATGAGGCTGCACGCGACTTCCTGATAAACAAAAGAAAACTGCTGCAGAATTTTCTCGAAAAGAACAATTACGACCGTGATATTTTCCATGACCTGATGAAATTCAAGGTCAGGGAAATACTTATCATCTCAAACCTTTATGATGCCTACAGCCTGGAACGTGAAGGCAAATTCTCCGATTACATTCTCGGCGTCTACTATCAGCTGAACCTTACATCGATTCCCAGGGTAACAGGAGTTTCTTCATTTGAGGAAGCATTCGAGAAACTTTATTCAAGGCACTTCGATCTTATTATCATAATGGTTGGGATTGACAGGAAAACCCCGATGGATATCGCCGGGAGGCTTAAATCGCTTTACAAGTATATTCCCATCTATCTTCTTTTAAACAACAACCAGTATGTCGGGTTTTTCCAGGGAGAAAAGAGGCGAACCGGACTGATTGACAATGTTTTCGTCTGGAACGGGGACTCCAGGATATTCTTTGCAATGGTAAAGCAACTGGAAGACTATGTCAATGCAGATAATGACACGAAAGTTGGATACAGCAGGATAATCCTCCTGGTGGAGGATTCTCCGAAGTATTATTCAAGGTACATTCCTCTTCTTTATCACTGCGTCATGGAACAGACCCGGCGCATCATCGAGGATGTGAGCACAATGGACGAGCTCTACAAGGTTCTCCGCCTGAGGGTTCGGCCCAAAATACTTATGGCTTCGAACTATGAGGAGGCTTTGCAGATATTCGACAAATACAAGGAGTTCTTCCTTTGCCTTATTACTGATATAAAATTTGAAAAGAATTCGAAGTTCGATGAAAAGGCCGGGTTTGACCTGGTAAGGTATGTAAAGTCGGAGATACCTGACCTGCCAACAATAATTCAGTCATCAGACCGCAGCAACGAAACCCTGGCAAAGGATCTCAACTGTGTGTTTATTCACAAGAATTCCGATACCCTTGCACAGGATATCAGGAATTTCATCAGCTATAACCTCGGTTTCGGGGATTTCATCTACCAGGACGGATCCGGAAGAACGATAGGCACGGCAAAGAACATGAATGAGTTTGAAATGCAGCTGCAGTCTATCCCGACAGAGACTCTTCTCTATCACGCCAGCAGGAATCATTTTTCACTGTGGCTTACTGCCAGGGGCGAGATTCAGCTTGCACGGGAAATAGCTCCCAAAAAGATAAGCGATTTCAATGATCCGGAGGGACTTCGTAATTACCTGGTCAGGATCGTGAAACAGCTCAAGTATGAGAAGAACAAGGGCAAGATACTTGACTTTGATGAAACACTTATCACGGAAGAGAGCAATATAATACAACTCTCTCCGGGATCACTCGGGGGCAAGGGTCGCGGACTGGCCTTCATACATACACTGATATACAACTTCGACATATCCCATTATGTTCCCGGCGTCAATATCAAGGCTCCGAGAACCTTTATTATCGGCACGAACGAGTTCGAGGAATTTCTTGATAATAACATGCTCAGGACAAGTATTTATTCTGAGACAGACTATGAGAAGATCAAGGAGTTGTTCATCAGGGGTAGGCTGACTCCTGAGCTTGAGAACAAGCTGAGGATCATCCTGGGCAAGATAAAGAAACCGCTTGCTGTAAGGTCGTCAGGGCTCTTCGAAGACTCACTGATGCAACCCTTTGCCGGTATCTTTGAAACCTTTCTTGTACCCAACAGCAATGAGGACATTGAGGTTCGCCTGAATCAGCTCTCAGATGCCGTTAAACTTGTATATGCTTCAATCTATTCTGAGACGGCCCGGGGATATATCAATGCCATAAACTACAAGATTGAAGAAGAAAAAATGGCAGTCATAATCCAGGAGGTTGTTGGTGAACAGTATGAAAACTACTATTATCCCCATATCAGCGGGGTTAGCCAGTCATATAACTATTATCCTTATGGCCATATGCAGCCCGAAGACGGATTTGCAGTCATAGCTGTCGGTCTGGGAACATATGTTGTGGAAGGGGAAAAAGCCTTCAGGTTTTCACCGAAATATCCGAACCTTGAAAACAGTACTCCGCGCGATCAGTACATGAACTCGCAGGTGGAGTTTTATGCCATTGACCTGAGAAAGAAGGAGCTTAACCTTCTTGAGGGCGATACCGTGGGGCTGGCTCGTCTCAGTATAGAGGATGCAGAGCGCCACGGGGTTTTAAAGCACTGCGCATCAGTTTATTATGCCGAATCAAAAACCATTTATGCCGGACTTGACAGGGCCGGACCGAGGGTAGTCAACTTTGCTGACATTCTGAAGTATGATTACATACCTCTGGCCAAATCGCTTGTTGAGATCCTCGATATTGTCAAGGAGGCCCTTGGTACCCCGGTAGAGATTGAGTTTGCAATAGACCTGGAAAAGGACAGCAACTACAAGGCCTCGTTCTACCTGTTGCAGATCAAGCCTATCATCGGGGCTGCAATTGATTACGAGGTAAACATGGAAGAGATCGACCGTTCCCGTATAATGCTTTATACCGAAAAGAGCATGGGTAACGGCCTGATAAATGACATCAGGGATGTGATCTTTGTCGACAGGGAGACGTTTGACAAATCGAAGACGATGGAGATTGCCGCCGAGGTCGATGCCTTCAACCAGCAGATGATCGAAGAAGGGAAGCAGTATGTACTGCTGGGGCCCGGAAGGTGGGGTACACGTGACAGATGGATCGGGATACCCGTGACATGGCCACAGATATGCAATGCCAGGGTAATCATTGAAACGAGCCTGGAGGACTTCCCCCTTGACGCATCGTCGGGCTCACACTTCTTCCACAATGTAACCTCAATGAATGTCGGGTATTTCTCCGTTCAGCACCGTGACAAGAGCACAATTCTTGACTGGGATCTTCTCGGCAGGCAGAAGGTTGTTGAGAGGAAGAAGTACGTCACTCATGTCCGGTTCAGCAAGAACCTTACCGTCAGGATGGACGGCAAAAAGCGGATCTCGGTAATCACCTGGGAATAGTAAAAGCAGCATTTATAAAAAAGTACCCGGCCAGTTGACCGGGTACTTCGTTAATTCATTCTGACAAAGCCTTATCTCCGGATCAGGAAGCCGGTTTGAACACCCAGACCCATCCTGATGACCACTCAGCGTCATCAATAAAGAGGACAAGGCGGTCAGCCGTAAATTCCTTGATCTGGTAAATTCCCTTATTGCCAAGGCTTGCGCCGCCTGAACCGGGATAGGAACCCAGGATGTCAGCAGGCCCCTTGATGATAAGTTTGGTAAAGTCGGCATTGAAGCCCCAGGTGCTTCCCGTGACGGGAGTAGCGGTTGGAGAGGCATAATAGGTGAAGTTTGCGCCGCCGTCAAGGTCAAAGACCATTTTGCCGGAAACATCAGAAGGCGGGCAGCATTCGCCACCTGCGTTCCACCAGAATTCCAGCCAGTTATATCCGGCAACCATGTACCACCAGCGTCTGTTATCACCGCCAACCCCGTCGAAAACCCATGTCTTGCCTTCAAGGTTTGCCCCTACAAGTTTATAGTATGCTTCAGGGAGGGGGTGGTCAAGCTGGGTGATTGTCACTTCAATGCTCTTTGAAGGGTAGGTTACCGTTGAAATGTCACCGTTCTGGATGTAAGGAGTAGTCACATAGAAGGTAAATGTGTTCTTACCAGGGATGGGATAAACAACATCCACCCTGTCTGAAAACTTTTTACCTATTACATAATCCCAGTAACCGGCAATTCCCGGAGTCTTCATCCGGATCGACAGTTCATTGCCGCCGGGAGTAGACTGCACCACTTCAAGCTGGATGTCATCCGGATTGAAGCTGTTTGAGAGAACCTGCCTGTTCTCTATCGGTTCGCATGCTGCAAGGAAAAGTGACAGCGCTCCGACGAACAAACCTATTGCTTTATATACTTTCATTTTTGTAAAGTTTTAATTTGTTAGACTACCTGTTACCATCCGGGATTCTGTTCATAGACGCCGTTGGAGAGGCGGATTTCTGATTCCGGTATCGGAACAAGCCCTTTTGTTTCTGGGCGGTAAGCGTTGGTGTACACAGCTGCCACCCCTGAATTCATTACGTTACATGGAGTGGAGAAAAAGTTCTTGTCAGCTTTCTCAACATCACCCCATCTTACAAGGTCAAACCATCTCAGACCCTCAAAGGCGAGTTCATAAAGTCTCTCCTTCTTGAGGTTATCGAGTGACCAGGCAACCGGATCAAGTCCTGCCCTGGCCCTGACAGCGTTCATGCCTGTGGCTGTTTCAGTGAGCTCGGAATGCATCAGAAGCACCTCTGCATATCTCAGGTAGTAGAAATCCTGGGCATGCCACAGCTGCATATCCTTGTTCGTGGAACCGTAGATATAGTAGAACATACCGCCTACTCCGTCAGCTCCGTTATGCTGCAGGCTTATATACTTCTTGTTGAAGAGGCCTGTTTCATGGTCGCCCTTGTTTGCCTGGTATCCTCCGGTGCCCTGTTCTGCTTTACCCATTTCCAGCACAGAGCCGAGTTTCCTGGGGTCATCATTAGGCCATGAATTGAAGAATGCAGAGTGAACGGGTCCCCATCCCCAGCCTTCGGCGAAAGGAACAAGTGAATTGCCCCTGATACCAAAGAAGAGAGCTGTGCGGTTATTGTATTTGGGACCTTCATCCCATCCCCAGTTGCCGAATGCAAATCTTTTGGCAAACATGACTTCTTTATTACCTGTACCCACTGTTGAGTTGGGGCCATCCTGGCCGACCCATTCAAGACCTTCTGTCTCAGCCCAGGGCAGGACGGTTGATCCGGCACTGGTATTGACATAGGAGTACGGCCACAGGTTCCTGAAATCAGGTGTAAGTTCGTAGTGGCTGTTTGCCATCACATCCTCGAGCTGGGTTATTACCTGAGCTTTTGTCAGGCTTCCGCCTTCAGGAAGAGGAAGTTCCGTGGTAGCCTGCTTCTCAATGTTTGTCATATAACCCGTATAGAACAGGAATGTGCGTGCTATATAGGCTTTTGCCACCCAGCGGTTGGCGTGACCGTATTCGGCAAGCGGAACTGTCATAGGGTTAATGGCTGGCATAATTTCAGCAGCTTTTATAAAGTCAGCAGCTATCTGGCTGAATGTCTCGGTGAATGTTGAACGAGCCACATCCCTGGGTGAACCGGTAGTGGGAATAAGTGGCATGCCACCGAAGAACCTGGCGGCACGGTACATGAAGAATCCCCTCATGAAGTATGCTTCGCCAAGAGCGGTATTCTTGAAATTCTCAGCCTCGGCAGCCGTATTGAAGTAGCTTGAATAGTCAGCCTCAGCCACGGCTTCGATGATGGCATTGGTACGATAAACGCCATTGTAAGTCTGCTTCCAGAGGTCACTGTATGTATCTTCTGTCGGATCAATGAAGTTGTCACAGTTCTTGGCAGTAATATCATCCGGGCCGCCGCCACCGAGCATATAGTCACTCATGAGGTTTGCAGAAACATGTTCCTCGCTGAATACTCCATTGACATACAGGGCGTTATAAGCTCCGGCCATGGCTTCTGTAATATCAGCCGGTGTTTGGTAAAAGTTGGTAAGATCCTTCTTATAAAGGTTCCGTGTATCGAGAAAACTCTCACAGCCACTTACCAGAAGGGCTGTCGCAGCAACTATAATATATATAAATTTTTTCATTATCTGGCTTTATTTAAAATGTTACACTGGCACCAAACATAACCGTTCTCGGGAGGGGATAAAGTCCCAGATCAGCACCTGTAGCCCAGGGAAAGCCGTCGGGTGAATAGCCCACATCAGGATCCATCCCGTCATACTTTGTGAAAGTATGCAGGTTACTAACAGAAGCATAAACTGATGCACCCTTGAC
>JAVEWX010000076.1:0-14366 GCA_034004335.1 Bacteroidales bacterium
AGGGAGGGTTGGCAACAACCAGGTCGAACCTGTCGCGGGTTGAAGCAGCGAACTCCTCAAGAGTCAGGTTCAGCACGCCTATTGCTACGGGCCAGGGAGACATACTGACATTTGCTGCTGCCGTCTTGCACGAGTTTTTATCGGGTTCAATGGCAGTAACCAATGCCTGCGGGAAGCGCTGCGCCATCATAAGGGCAATCAGTCCGGTACCGGTTCCAATGTCGAGTATTCTGCCTGGATCACTGCCACCTGTTGCGGCCCAGGCGCCAAGTAGTACCCCGTCGGTTCCGACCCTGAAGACATTCTCCGGCTGCCTTATGGTGAACTGTTTGAAATCGAACCTGTCATTGCCCATTATCATCGGAATTTTTCATTTATACCAAGTCCGAACAGGGCAAAGTCATACTTAACCGGGTCGTCGGGATCAAATTCCCTGAGCACCTCCGTGAGTTCGATCACAGCCTTCCAGTCGCTGGCCCTGCGCTGAAGGAGACCCAGTTTCCTGGCTGTATTCCCTGAATGGAAATCGAGAGGTATATAGAGCTGCGACGGGGAGATCCTCTTCCAGATACCGAAGTCAACACCACGATTGTCATTCCTCACCATCCACCTCAGAAACATGTTCAGCCTTTTCCCGGCCGCTCCCCGGCTTATGTCGGCAAAATGCTTCTCACTTCGGGCCGGATGACACTCAGAGAAGAAGCGTTTACGAAGATGCCTCATGCCCGAGGTTAATTCTCCGTCATCAGCCATGCCCTCGACAATTATATCCTCCATGCTGGAATAGTTGAGGTAAATATTCCTGAGTGACTTCATGAATGAGACGCAATCAACGCCATTGAAAGTACGGTACACGAAGTCTGACAAGACCTCAAACTCATCTTCCGGAGCTTCAGTAACAAAGTAATGAGGGGCATTCTCCATTTTCTCCAACAGAATGCCGGCACCTCGCAGTATAAGGTCACGCCTCCCCCATGCTATTGTAGCACTCAGGAATCCCGATATTTCAATATCCTGAAGCCGGTCAAACCTGTGCGGTATTGATACAGGATCATTTTCGATGAAGGAGGTGTTGTTGTAGAGGTCGTGTTTCTCATCGAGGAACTCCTTCATCTCGTCGCGGCCGATGCCGTTGAAGGATATCTCATGCACCATCTGCAATAACCCCGTCTTTAATCCCCAGTATCCGGTCAGACATGGCGGCAAGCTGGCGGTCGTGGGTGACGATTACTATCGTCTGGCCGAAGGTATCGCGAAGCCTGAAGAAGAGTTTGTGCAGTTCATCCTTGTTTGCCGTATCGAGGTTCCCCGATGGTTCATCGGCCAGTATGACTGAAGGATTGTTGACTAGAGCACGGGCAACGGCCACCCTCTGCTGTTCACCGCCACTGAGTTCCGATGGTTTGTGGTCTGACCTTTCAGTAAGATTAAGGAATCCCAGCAGTTCAATGGCTCTTGCTTCGGCTTCGGCTTTGCTTTTACCTGCAATGAATGCGGGTATGCAAACATTTTCAAGGGCCGTGAATTCGGGGAGCAACTGGTGAAACTGAAAAACAAACCCGATGTTACTGTTCCTGAATGAAGAGAGCTGATTCCCCTTCATGGCAGTAACCTCCCTACCATCATAGAAAACGGCACCACTGGTTGGAGTGTCGAGTGTTCCCATTATCTGAAGGAGAGTAGTCTTCCCAGCGCCGCTTGCCCCCACAATGGAAACAACCTCTCCCCTTCTGATTTCAAGGTTAATATCCTTAAGCACCCTGAGGTCGCCGAACGATTTGGATATACCCGCAGTCCTGATCATTTATCTGCCTGTAAGTTATAATAAGCTGTCCCTGCTGAATACGAGATAAATATACAAAACATATATGACGATCAGGGCTAAGCCTTTTATTCTTCCGAGAAGGATCCTGCGCAGCGGTAACATAGCGGCAAACAGAATCAGCGCTATCCCCAGGCACCATAGCATGTCAAAGTTTAGGATTCCCGGAGATATTCCGACAGGCCTGATCATTGATGATGTTCCGAGTATCCCGAGGATATTGAAGATGTTTGAACCTATTATGTTACCGATGGAGATATCGGACTGCTTCCTGAAGGCTGCAATGGCAGATGTTGCCAGTTCGGGAAGGCTTGTGCCGAGAGCAATTACCGAGACAGATATGGCTCTCTCGCTTACCCCTATATTCCTGGCCAGTTCAGAAGCGCCATCCACCAGGAAGCGTGCCCCTGCCACCAGCGCGAGGCATGATACCAGTATAATCAAAACCGATATGATGAGTGAGTGCCTTTTTTCGGGTATCTCACCCACTCCGTTCCTGAGGCTGATTCGCGACCTGCGTATTGAATACCATACGAATGCCACCAGCAGAAACACGAGTATGAATCCCTCGGGTCTTGTCAGAAGCCTGTCAGCAATCAGGGCATATAACAGCAGAGTAACTGCCAGCATCACCAGCATGTTAAACAGCAGTTTACCCGTATCCGTAAAAACCGGCGTTATTAGTATTGTCAGACCCAGCACCAGGCCAATGTTTGCAATATTGCTTCCCAGCACATTGCCCATGGCTATATCGGGGTGACCCGAGAGAGCTGCCTCAGCGCTTACAACAAGTTCGGGTGCGGATGTGCCGAGGGAGACGACTGTGACTCCAATTACAAGTGTTGAAATTTTATAATTGGCTGCTAGGGAAACGCCACCCCTGACAAGAAACTCACCGCCCGTCAGAAGGAGGAGCAGGCCCGCAAAAAGTAGAAAAACCGGATTTTCAAACATATCAGGCAGGGGTGTTACCAGGGCTTCTGTGGCATCAGCCGGTCAGGTCCTTTTTTATTTCATCGGTCATCTTGCCGATATCCTTCTTCAGATCTGATGTACCTGTTTCAATTTCGCGCCTGACATCATCAGCAGCCTTTCTGAATTCACGCATACCCTTGCCAAAGCCCCTCAACAGTTCGGGCATCTTATCGGCTCCGAAAAGTACCAGCACGGCAAGCACTATAAGAAATATCTCCTGACCGCTTATGAACAGCAAATGCCCCATCTGACCTATCAGTTTCGACGCTAAAGTTAATAAACTTTGTTTAAAATCATCCCCGGTGAGGGCAAAACAGGGTTACTCTCAGGCCGGTTACCGTAAAAAAAACGTCATGCCTGGCAGGCATGACGTAATGTGTTAGTATGTTATACCTCAGGTATCTATTTCTTTTCCTTTTCACCCTCCTTTTCCCTGATCAGCAACTCCCTTTTACCAAGGGTATTGTAAACTATTGGCGTTGCCACAAACAGTGATGAGTATGTACCGACACCGATACCGATGAGAAGTGCAAAGATGAAACCCCTGATTACCTCTCCGCCAAATATGAATATAGCAAAAAGCACTATCAATGTTGTGAACGAAGTGTTGAGGGTACGACTGAGAGTACTGTTGAGGGCCATGTTCATTACTTCCGACAGCGGTCTCTTCCGGTATAACCCCCTGTATTCCCTTATTCGGTCAAATACGATAACGGTATCATTGACAGAATATCCGATAACCGTCAGTATGGCTGCAATGAATGACTGGTCGATATCGAGCGAAAATGGGAGGAAACCGTAGGCTATTGAATATATACCGAGTACCACGATAGTATCGTGAACCAGTGATGCTATGGCTCCCAGACCAAACTGCCAGTTCCTGAACCTGGCGAAGATATAGAAGAACATTACCAGGAGTGAAATGCCCACTGCCCAAAGGGCTTTTATCTTAATGTCAAGGGCTATTGTCGGACCTACTGTCTCCGACCCAACCCTGTAGTCCTCGAGAAATTCCTCCATCGACAGGCCTGCCGGGAGCAGGTCGGTCAACCCCCTGTACAGGAGCTCCTCAACTTCCGAATCAATACCCGGCTCATCAACCTTGTATTTTGTCATTATCTTCACCTGGTTATCCGATCCGTATGTAACGACCTGCGGATTTGACTCAAATACCTCACCCAGGGCGGAGGCCACTTCGGTAGTGGCAACCGGCTGGTCGAACTTGACAATAAAGGTCCTTCCTCCGGTGAAATCTATTCCCTGGCTCAAGCCACGCGTAAAAAGTGATGCAATGCTCAGAATGAAAATAATGGCTGAAACTACATAGAAAGTCTTCCTTAGTCCAATAAAATTAATCCTGGTGTTCTTCAGGAAATTCTCGGTTGCCTTGATTGAAAAGGTAAGTGTACTGTTCCTCTTCAGCATTGTGTCATATATGATCCTGGTGATGAAGATTGCAGAGAACAGTGAGGTTATGATACCGATCACCAGTGTTGTGGCGAAGCCCTTGATGGGCCCTGTTCCGAAAACATAAAGCACGACACCTGTAAGCAGGGTTGTTACGTTACCGTCGATTATTGCAGAATAGGCGTTGCGGTAACCGTCGGCGACGGCAAGCTTGACACCCTTGCCGGCCCTGAGTTCCTCCTTTATTCGCTCATATATCAGAACGTTGGCATCGACTGCCATACCCAGTGTCAGAACAATACCTGCAATACCCGGCAGTGTCAGGACTGCGTTGAGGGATGCAAGAACACCCATCATGAAGAACATGTTGGAGAGCAGGGCTATGTCAGCTACCAGACCGCCTCTGTGGCTATAGTAGAAAACCATATATGCCAGAACCACAAGGAAGGCAAGCAGAAAAGATTTTAAGCCTGCCGATATGGCCTCCTTTCCAAGAGAGGGACCTACCACGGTGTCCTGCACTATTCTTGCCGGAGCAGGCAGTTTGCCCGACTTAAGGATGTTTGCAAGGTCTTCGGCCTCTTCGAGGGTGAAATCACCTGATATTTCGGAGTTTCCGCCTCTGATCTCGGTGCTGACCCTTGGGGCCGAACGCACGTAACCATCGAGCACCACGGCAATGCATTTACCTATATTGTTGCCGGTAATCAGTGCCCATTCCTTGGCTCCCTCGCTGTTCATCGACATATCGACCTTTATGTCTGAACCTGTAATGCCAGTTGATGGCCTGGCAGAAGTTATTACGCTTCCGTCGAGGGGAGCGAGGCCATTGCGGGTTGTGACCCTTATGGCATGGAGTTCATAAAATGTTTTGGCATCATCATATTTGAATGGATCGTGGCTCCAGAAAAATTTCAGATCGCGCGGGAAGATGGCTCGAAGCTGATTCATTGCCAGGTACCTGTTCACCTTAGCGGTATCCCGGTAATGTGCAAGGCCTATAACGCTTCCCTCGAATGATCTTCCATCCTCGCTGACATTTGGTCTCAGAACCGAGAACAGGGGGTTCTGTTGTGAAAACTCCTGGAGGGTTCCTGAAGCGGTAGTATCGGTTGACTCCCGTGCTATCAGATCGAGTAGTGATTCGGTACCGGTAACCGCCGCCGTATCAGCCTGGGCTACTCCACCGGAAGGAGTATCAGCAGCAGCCTGTGAAGACTGCGACTGCTGGACCTTGATGATTTCCCTCAGTGCATCATTTGCCTGGGAGAGAAACGGGAGTATTTCACTGTTTTCATAGGTAACCCAGAACTCGAGGCTGGCGGTACCCTGCAGCAGGTCCCTGACCCTCTGGGGATCCTTCACACCGGGAAGTTCAATGAGTATGCGACCCCGTCCCTCGAGCCTTGAGATGTTAGGCTGAACAACGCCAAAACGGTCGATCCTTGTCCTGAGAATATTGAATCCATTGTCAATGGCTACCTGCGATTCAGCCTCTATGACCCTGATGACCTCCTCGTTGGTGGTGTTGAAATTAACCTTTTCCTTCAGTTCAGGGGTTGCAAATATTGCTGCAAGCCTGGCATTGGGGTCAAGCTCTTCAAATGCTCTCTGAAAGAGTACAAGAAATTCAGCCTGGCTCTCTTTCCTTCTCTCCTTCGCAATACGCAGTGCTTCAATGAAGTTTCTGTCGGAACTGTTATTTGACAGGGCCATTACCACATCCTCTTCGGCAATCTCCAGGATAACGTTCATACCTCCCTTGAGGTCAAGGCCGAGGTTTATCTCCTTTGCCTGGCACTCACGGAAAGTGAATCCCAGATAATTCCACTCCTCCTTCGTGAGTGAGGCTATCGAGTCAATATAATTTAGTTCACGCGAGAGATCCCCGTTTGCATATATCCTGGCATCCTTCTTAACCTTGTAGGTTGCTGCCGTAAAGGAAAGCTGGTAGAGTGAAACCAGGGCCAGAGTAATAGCCAAAAACACAATAGCTCCTTTGTTCTGCATCTGTGATATTCTTTTATGTTGTTATAACTACGATAGTTAATTTATTATCCTTATTATGGAGGCGCAAAGATATTATTTTTTCTTAAAAGAATTATGGCATTACCTGACAACTTAAAGGGTATTTAAAAAGTAGTACCATGACATAATTAAAAACAGCGATCCCGGCCTGTGCCGGGACCGCTGTTCTGCAGTGATATCATGATCAAAAACAATATAACCGGCCAACTCACCTCACCAGATTGTCGAAATCGGCTTCGAGGGGTTTGTCGTTAAGGAGGTCGTACAGTGTAAGCTGCCTCATACTGAAGAAATAATTCCAGTAGTTCTGAAGCGATTGTATATATGCTCTCCTGTTTGAGTCCTTCCTGCTATCGGCATCATTCAGCTCGAGGACATCAATCCTTCCGATAAGGAACCTCTGCTTTGTCACTTCATACCTCCTGGCAGCGACTTCATCCGATTTGGCTGATATTCTTACCTGGTCGGCCTGGAGATTAAACCTTTCTACATCGAGCAGTACGCTCTGCTCAAACTCAATAAGGGCCTGCTCAACCTGTACTCTTGTAAGCTCCTCACTCGACTGGGCCATCCTGTATCTTCCCCTGCTCTGCCCCCAGTCTATCAACGGAAGTGTCAGTCCAATTCTTACCCTCTGCTGATCGCTGGGGTTCCTGTAAACATTTTCAAACTCGTTGGCCTGCTGACGGAGTCCGTATGACAGGTTGAGGTTTGCATTCAATCCCATGTTGGCTTTTGCCTGTGCCACCGAGTTCTCAGCCTGTATAAGGCTTAGTTTCTGTGAGAGTACCGTAGTGTTGTTTTCCATAGCCAGCTCCAAAACCGTGCCTACGTTCACCTCAAAGTCGGGAACCTCTTCCGGAATTATAAGCTCAAGTCTGACGGTCTCGTTGAAACCAAGAAAAGTCCTGAGCTTGAGTTCTCTGTCCCTCAGGGTCATTGCAGCTTCGTTCTTGGCCGTACCGGCATTGAGGAAGGAAAGTTCAAGCTGAAGCAGTTCATCTTCGGCAATGGTTCCCAGGTTATACCTTCCCTGGGCTATTCTGTAAAGAGTATCGGTATTGAAATAGTTCAGTTCTGCAATCTCCTGGTTAATCTGGGCCTGGGCGAGCTGAAAGAAGTTGGTGACGGCTGTGATGTGGACACCTTCAATATCGGAAAGGTATCTTTTCTTTGCCTGTTCATACTGAAGAGGCTGTATTTTCTTCTGCCACCTAAGGCTGTTATAGCCGTTCAGGGGCTGGGAAATCCCGATACTTACCGGAGTAGTGTTATATTCGGTCCTGGAGATGGTGCCGAACTGGTCAAGGCGTGTAAGATCAGACTGAACAAACACGTTACCACCGGTTAGTCCGATGTTCTGTCTCAATGCCATGGAGAGTGAATTGGTCATTGAGTTTGTCTCACGGAATGTCTCCTCTCCCGTATCATAGTTTATAACCCTTGTGAAAACCCTGCCGTAGTCGGGCAGGTTGCCGGAGAGTGTCAGCGAAGGCCTGTATTCGGCAAGAAATGAACGGTACTGCCAGTAGCTTGATCTGAAACGATGTTTTGCCATAAGGGCATTTGGGGACTGCTCATCAGCCAGCCTGATGACCTCCTCAAGTGTGAGTCGCTGAACCTGTTGTGCAGTGGTTAAAGCTGAGGCAGCTCCAAATATAACTACCAGGAATAATTTAGCAAGATTCTTCATAAGTGACGTATTATTCATATCGCAGTGACTCAATTGGATCTCTTTCAGAGGCCCTTTTAGCAGGGCTGTAGCCGAAGACAACCCCGACGGCGGCCGATACCCCGAAAGCAACTATTACCGAGAAGGGGGTGACAATAGTCTGGATGTCTGCCACCCTCTCAATGAGAATGGAGAGGATTACTCCAAGGATAACGCCGATGAAACCTCCGGAGACGCTTATAAGGACGGCTTCTGAAAGGAACTGAACGACAATGTCCATTTTTTTGGCGCCGATTGCCATCCTGGTCCCTATCTCCTTGATACGTTCCATTACCGATGCGAACATAATGTTCATGATTCCTATACCGCCGACGACCAGTGAAATACTGGCAATGGCTCCGAGCACGATGTTGAAGATGTCCTTTGTCCTCTGCTGCTGCTTCAGTAGCAGTTCAGGCACTGTAATTTCGAAATCCTTGACGCCGGCATGCCTTCTGGTCAGCATGCGGCTCAGAACTTCGGTTGTGGAATTCAGTTGTTCCGTTTCCTGCACCTGTACCACAATGCGGTCGAGCTGATGGTAGTTGGACCTTCCGGCCGAATTGGCCTGGGTTCCCGCAACCCTGCGTCCCCCGCCTCCGCCCATTCCCCTGAATGTATTCAGTAATGGCCTGGAATTAGCCAGGGCACGATTCTGGTACCTGAGCAACATCGTCTTAACAGGGATGTAGATATTATCATTGTAGACGTTAATACCGGCTTCCTCAAATCCGGTGAGGGTGATGTTGGTCTTCTCAAGGACTCCTATTATCTTGAGCCAGATATCGTCAAACTTGATATACTGGCCGATAGGATCGACCTTGCTGAAGAACTTGGACCTGATATTGGATCCCACTATGCAGACCTGGATACCGTGAAGTTCCTGGTAGTCATTGAAGAAAACACCCGATTGCATAGGCAGGTTGTAAAGCTGAAAATAGTCATTCGTAACAC
This sequence comes from Bacteroidales bacterium, assembly GCA_034004335.1. Taxonomy (GTDB): domain Bacteria; phylum Bacteroidota; class Bacteroidia; order Bacteroidales; family VadinHA17; genus SLNP01. The sequence goes on from JAVEWX010000076.1 coordinate 8,898, forward strand.
CCACCAGTTTTGCCGAGTATCTCACACCGTTAAGAATGACGTTGGCATTATAGGCTATCTCAGGGCTGATTCTCTGCACTGATGGTACATTCTCGGAAATGGCTTCCACATCTAGCAGGGTTAGTCCCCTTGAGAACTTGTTCTGTTGCTTTTCACCCTCTTCAGTTGATTCCGCGGCATCATCGATTATAGGGCTGATCAGGATATTGTTGACCCCTACCATTTTAATCTGGTCCAGAATCTCCTGCTGGGCCCCCTTACCTATGGCAAGCATACTGATGACGGCTCCTACTCCGAAGATAATCCCCAGCGCTGTCAGAATAGACTTCAGCTTGTTGGAAATTATCGACTCAACAGCTATTACGATATCATGAAAATATCTCTTGAACATTGCTAAGAAGTTTTAGATACGTAACAGGTATTAATTACTCCTCTCCGTGACTCCACCCTCGGTCCTCTGTCCCTGTCCTGGTGGGCGCTGTCCTCCTGTTTGCTCTCCTGTTTGTCCTCCTTCACGGTTGCCCCTCATCTGCATCATGCGTTCCATCTGCTCAGGGGTCATCTGCATCCTGTTGCCACCATTACCATTCATCCTGTTCTGCTGGCCTTCCATGCGTATCCGCTCTTCCTCTTCCCTCTTTATGCGGGCTCTCTCCTTGATTGTAGCGATGAGTTCCTCTCCTGTAAGTTTAAAGGCTTCGGAATTGGCAGGCTGCAGGAGGTGCAGCACCTCACCCGCTTTAAGTCCCTGTTCTACAATGATCTGGTCCTCATTTGATTCTCCAAGAACCACAACCTGCTTGTGTCCATCCTTGGTATAAACATAAGGTATACTGTCGGGTGTGGCGTAGATACATTCAAGGGGAATATACAGAACATCTGGAAATGAGCTTGTAATTATCTTGTTGCCAGTTGTCATCGAAGGACGCAGAATCGGATCAACCGCATCGAGTTTAACCACGACCTCGAATACCTTGGCATCGGTATTGGGAAGTTGTTCCCCTATGTTTGCAACGCTGATTACCTCACCGGTAAAGGATTTCTCGGGAAATGCATCGACAGTCAGCGTGACAGACTGTCCCATCTTAACCTTGCTTACGTCAATCTCGTTGACATAGGTCCTCGACACCATTGTTGAGAGGTCAGGCAGTGTGGCAACCACCGGATCATTAGGTCTGATTGTCGAGCCTACCTTGCGCTTTGTGCCTCCCCAGTCTCTCTTGTAGATAACCATTCCTGGCGCCGGTGCCCTGACAACAAACTGTTCGAGCAGGGTTCTTGTGTCGGTTATCCGGTCTCTCTGACGCTGAAGGTCAAGTTCTACCTTCCTGATGTCGGCTCTGGTCTGCCTTATCTTGAGTTCGTAGCTCTTTAGCGCCTGCTCATATGACCGGGTGGCCTTTTCAAGACTGATGGTGTTCTGTCTGATTGTTGTCGGAGGCTCATATTTCGACTGCTCGAGTGTAATTTCAGCCTCTTCCATGTTAAACTTGAGATTCCTCAAATTATCACGAAAATCGCCCAGTGAGAGTGTGGTATCAAGAATCTTCATCTGGTAGCTGTTCTCCATGGTCTCAAGCCTGTCAAGCTCATCTTTAAGTGAGTTTTCGAGGTTGGTTCTGTCGAGTGTGGCTACATAATCCCCCTCCTTGACGATAGTCCCTTCCGGAACCAGATCCTGTATCTGAATATCGGAAATCCTCATGTTTCTTCCACCCATCAGTTCTGGTCCGCGTATCTCCGTCGAATTCTCCGCCAATAACTCTCCTGTCGTGGTAACAATAATCTGAAACTCGCCACTCTTGACATCAGCATAAAGGACCGCAAGATCCTCCTTGTTGGTCAGCTTGTTGAACAGGATAAGCCCCACAATTACGACAACTGCAACAATCGCAGTGATAATGACTGTCTTTTTCATTTATTTAGTTTTTAAATCCCATACTACTATTGAGACAACGAAAGTATCTAAAAACTCAATTCTTCCCGATTCATTAACAAATCTTTAACAATAGTCTTTCCGGCATCCCTTCGTGCCGTAGATATAGACATTGCGGGAGTGAGGTTTATTCCTCAGGTTGACCCGACAGAAGTCCATTTATATTTTTTTAACAACTTCGCTGACCCGGCTTATGAGTTCCTCAGCCCCTGCTACAGTTTCAGCTTCGGAATAAATCCTGATTACAGGCTCGGTGTTTGATATCCTGATATGGACCCATCCTTTTTCATTTTCAACCCTCAATCCGTCACGGTTATCAAATGAGCTTCCTGCAAATTCACTCATTATTGCATCGGATATCCTTGCCAGGTTGTGATCAGGATTCAATGGTATCTTGTTCTTGGACATATGCCAGCAGGGAAGGGATCTCTTTAATTCCGAACACTTCAATTGCCTGGTCGTCAAACAGGAAAGGAACAGTGCTACTCCTGCAAGGGCATCGCGTCCGTAATGAAGGTCGGGAAGGATTATGCCACCATTGCCTTCACCCCCGATAACAGCGCCTCTTTTCTTCATTTCCTCCACAACATTGACCTCCCCGACCGGAGATGAAAAATAACGGCAACCATGACTCTCAGTCACATCCTTCAGGGCTCTCGATGACGACATATTGGAGACCGTGGTGCCAGGTCTGATACCCAGCAAATAATCTGACACGGCAACGAGGGTATATTCCTCACCGAACATCGATCCGTCCTCACAGACAATAGCCAGTCTGTCGACATCAGGATCGACGGCAATGCCCATGTCTGCCTTTTCCCTTACAACCGTCTCCGCCAGTTCTGTCAGATTACCGGGGAGGGGCTCGGGGTTGTGGGAGAACAGGCCTGTGGGCTCACAATTAACAGGTATGATCCTGGAGACTCCAAGCTCTTTCAACAGGTCAGGGATTATCATGCCTCCCACAGAGTTGACACAGTCAGCTGCCACTGTCAACCTGGCTGAAGAGATGGCTTTCCTGTCCGTAAGAGGATGTGAAAGGACCATGTCAATATGCTTCCTGTTCCAGTCATCCTCATACTTTTTGGTTCCCATATCATCATTACCACAATACTTAAAGTTGCCGCTGTCGGCAATTGCCAGTATCTTCCCGCCATCTTCGGCAGAAAGAAATTCGCCCCGGCTATCGAGGAGCTTAAGGGCGTTCCACTCGGCGGGATTATGGCTTGCAGTAATGATTATTCCGCCGTCAGAACCGGACCGGAACACTGCAATTTCAACGGTAGGGGTTGAAGCCTGTCCGAGCCAGGTTACGTCAATCCCCGAGAGCATAAGTGTCGAGTTGACAATATCGCTTATAGATTCACCCGACACCCTTGAGTCACGTCCGGTCACCACTCTCAGCCTTTTGCCGGGTAATCTGCCCCGAAGCCATTCTGCATATGCGGATACATACCTTACAATTTCGGGGGGCGTAAGTCCTTCTGCCGGCTTTCCGCCTACGATACCCCTTATTCCCGAGATGGATCTGATCAGAGTCATTCACCTGATTTTTAAGTGACGCACAAAGTTGCAAAAAAATGTTCAAATCACTATTCTAATCAATTAATAGTACCTTTGCACCACTATTCAGGGTGATATGCCTGCAGGACAAAACAAAACAATGGGAGGGAGGAATCCAAAGAGAGACCGGTCTGAAAAGACCGGTGTTGCAGCCATAAGACTCAACCGGTTCATTGCACTTAGCGGTGTCTGTTCCAGGCGCGATGCTGACAGCCTGATACTGAAAGGAGAGATCACGGTAAACGGTAATGTCGTCAGGGAACTGGGTACAAGAGTAAAGCAGGGTGATGACGTACGATACCGTGGGAAAAGACTGAAAAACGAGTCGCCCGTCTACATTCTGCTCAACAAGCCTAAGGGTTATGTCACGACCCTTTCTGACCCTCATGCCGACAAGACTGTTCTCGACCTTGTGAAGGATGCCTGCAGCGAAAGGATATTCCCGGTAGGCAGGCTCGACAAGGATTCTACCGGACTGCTGCTGCTTACAAATGACGGTGATCTTTCAGCAAGGCTGACGCATCCGCGTTACATGAAAAAGAAAATTTACCATGTCTGGCTCGACAGGGAGGTGACAAGGAATGATCTGACCAGACTGACGGAAGGCGTGGAAATAGATGGCGAGTTAGTGGCGGCCGATGCAGTGGCATACCCTGAGCCGGAAGACAAAACCCAGCTGGGCGTTGAACTGCATTCGGGTCAGAACCGCGTGGTAAGAAGGATGTTCGAGTCGCTGGGTTATGATGTCAGGAAGCTCGACAGGGTTTGGTTCGCAGGCCTGACAAAGAAGAACCTGCCCCGGGGCAGATGGAGGTTTCTTACTGAGAGTGAAATAGTAATGCTGAAAAGGGGAGTATCAGAATGAGCCGGGATAAGTTCAAATCGGGATTTGTAAACATTATCGGCAATCCGAACACCGGGAAATCGACTCTTATGAATGCCCTTACCGGCAGTAACCTGTCAATAATAACCTCGAAGGCTCAGACAACCAGGCACAGGATACTTGGCATACTCAACGGGGAGGATTTTCAGATAGTGTTTTCCGACACACCGGGTATCCTGAAACCCAGGTACAAACTTCAGGAGTCGATGCTCAGGGCATCGGCTTCGGCACTTGAAGATGCAGATATACTGGTTGTTCTGACCACCCCCGAGGATGATACACTCGACAGGGATGAGTTTTTTTCAGGTATACTGGGATGCACTGCCCACAAGATAGTCGCTGTAAACAAGATTGATCTCTCATCTCAGCCGGAGGTTGAGGCCATTATTGAAAGATGGAAGCGCCTGATACCCGATGCCGTCGTAATGCCGGTATCGGCTAAACATGATTTTAACCTTGCCCTGTTGCTCGAGACTATTATCGAAAAACTTCCCGAAGGGCATCCCTTTTTCCCGGAGGATCAGCTTTCAGACAAATTCGAGAGATTTTTTGCCTCCGAGATAATCAGGGAAAAGATACTTATGAACTACCGCGAAGAGGTTCCATACTCAGTTGAGGTTGAAATTGAATCATTCAGCGAGGAACCCGGCCTGATAAGGATCTCAGCCCTGATACATGTGGAGCGCGAAAGCCAGAAGGGCATCATCATCGGTCACAGGGGAGAAATGCTGAAGAGGACAGGAACAATGGCCAGGATAAGCCTCGAGGATTTCCTCGGCAAAAAGGTCTTCCTGGAGATGAGGGTAAGGGTATCACACGACTGGCGGCAGAAACAGAGGCTGCTGAAACAGTTCGGTTACCAGTAGAAATTCAGGCATGTAAAAGAGTCAATGAGCAGGATAGTAGCAATAGTCGGAAGACCTAATGTGGGCAAGTCAACACTCTTCAACAGGCTGACGGAATCGCGCGAGGCAATTGTGGACGAGGATAGCGGGGTTACCCGCGACAGAAACTACGGCCAGGCAGAGTGGGCAGGAATCGGATTCTCGGTAATCGACACGGGAGGATATGTTGAAGACTCTGAAGA
>JAVEWX010000252.1:0-3061 GCA_034004335.1 Bacteroidales bacterium
GCTGGATATCTATGGACGAATAGCTGCAGATACATATTATGAAATGCAGGAAGAAAGGAGAGCAGTAGGCAGTGTCTCCATGCGTTTCGGACTTGCAAACGTGCCGGCCAGGGTCACATCCGGGTATCTCCGCAGGGATAATACATTCAGTGAATACAATGCGGATCTTATGTTGAAATTCAACAAGAAAATCGGGGAGTCTCTGAGTATCAACGGAATATTGGGCTTTAACGAACGAAGGACCAATAATACCTTCTTCTCCAACGCAACCAATGGCGGATTGCTCATTCCGGGAATCTATTCATTGCAAAACAGTCTGCAGGCATTGCCCCTGCCTTTGGAAGTTAACCAGATTGTGGGTGTAAGGAGCGAATATGCCAGCATCTCACTGGGATACAAGGACTTTCTCTTCCTTGACGGAACGTATCGTAATGACTACGCCTCCACTCTGCCTTCGAATAACAACAAATATCAGTACCCTTCAGTTACCGGGGCATTTCTCTTCTCAAATATTCTTAATAAAGACTGGCTTAGCCTTGGTAAACTACGGCTGAATTATGCCCAGGTAGGTAACCTCGCCGGATTTGATCTGCTTTATGATGTTTACCTGACTAACAGTCCGATGAGCGGTGCCAATACCCAGCTGGCTGCCATAAAGAGGAATCCTAATCTTAAAAATGAGCGCACCAACAGCATTGAGGGAGGACTCGAAATGTCATTCTTCAATGCCCGCGTAGGCTTCGATCTCGCCCTTTATCAGACAAACTCAAAGGATCAGATTATCCCGGTTACGGTCAGCCAGACCACCGGTTTCCAGAGCCTGATGCTTAATACCGGAGAAATTCAAAATAAGGGAATTGAATTTACCCTGAGTGCCACCCCGGTTAGGATAGGAGATTTTAGCTGGGATGTGTTGCTTAACTGGTCAAGGAATAAGAACGAAGTAATTGCCCTTTATCCTGGAATCACGAATCTTCGACTTAACTCAGTAAATCTCCAGGGTGGTATCACCGTCAATGCAGAAGTCGGACTTCCATACGGAACAATTAAGGGGAGAGATTACACCTATGATGACAACGGGAATAAGATAATCGATGCAGAGTCCGGCACACCTGTTGTAACCAGTTCATCTGCCGTTTCTATCGGGAACTTCACTCCCGACTGGACAGGTGGTATAAACAACTCTTTCAGTTATAAAAACCTGGCACTTAGCTTCCTCGTTGATGTGCAAAAAGGAGGTGATATCTTCTCTCTCGACATGTATTACGGCCTCTCAAGCGGATTATATCCCGAGACTGCCTTTATCAACGACCTGGGTAATCCGGTAAGGGATCCGATAGTCTGGGTCGACGAGGATGATCACAGTAAGGGTTATGCCTCTACCAGCGGCGGATATATAATTGAGGGTGTTAATATAGTTGATGGAGTAAGCGTACCCAACACAACCCGCGTTGATGCAACCAATGCCGACGGGTTTGGTATAGGCCTTCTGCCTCATTCAGCATTTGTTTATGATGCCAGCTATGTTAAACTGAGAGAAGTTGTCTTCACGTACAACGTACCATCTAAATTCCTGAACAGGACATTCATCAAAGGAGTATCAGTGAGTGCAATTGCCTCGAACCTCTGGATAATACATAAGAATTTGCCGTACGCTGATCCTGAATCAGGGATGACGGCCGGTAATATCCAGGGCTACACAACCGGATCACTACCCACTACGCGTGATTTCAGTTTCAATTTAAAATTTAACTTTTAATTGAAAATACCATGAAAAAGATATTGATATGTATTTCAGTTATCCTGGCGCTCTCCGCCTGCACCAAACTGGAAGATCTGAATAAAAACGTAAAGGATTTCACCACCGTTTCAGGCGAATCACTTTACAACGGAGCTACGAGGCAATTCATGACCCAGCTTTCCACAGAAAGTGTTAACCTCAATCTTACACTTATGTGGATGCAACATCTTGCCAATACCACTTATCCGGATGAAAGCAGGTACGACATGACAACACGTGGGGTGCCGGTTGCTGCCATGAATGCGATGTACAGGCTTGTGCTCTCGAACTACAAGGAAGCAGCCAGGGTACTGCAGACTCAGCCCCTGGCAGGCATCTCGCAGACGCAACGTGATAATCAGCTTGCCATCATCGAAATAATGTCTGTGTTCGCATGGAGTTATGTCTTTGAAAACTTTGGAGATATGCCATATTCACAGGCACTTGACTTTAATTATCCATCCCCGGTCTATGATGATGCACTGACTGTCTATAAGGATCTCATAGACCGCCTTGACGCAGCTATGTCTCAACTGGATATCACGGTTGGTGGTATGCCTGAAGGATATGACAATATATGCGGGAGTTCACCGGCAGGCACTGTGATGTGGTATAAATTTGCAAACACATTAAAGCTCAGGATGGGCCTGATGCTCTTTGATGTGGATGCCGGTTATTCCAAAACCGTTGCAGAAGAAGCTGCTCCGAACGTTTTTGATGCAGGTGATGTCATGACAATGAATTGGCTTGCAGAAGCACCCAATGAGAACCAGCAGTTTATTGACTTTGTGCAGTCCGGCCGCGATGACTATGTTGTAACTTCAAATTTAATCGATGCAATGCAGCCATCTACGCCAAGACCTGACACAAGTATTTTAATTGTCACAGTCACTGATCCACGCCTTAAATTCTATGCCATCCCGGTTGTTGGCAGCGATCCTCCTGTTTTCCTGGGAGGCGCTCAGGGCCAGGCAAATGGATTTCCTTCGTTCTCACATGTGCACCCGATGCACCTGGAGGCAGACAGACCATGGATAATAAGTGACTACACTGAAGCTGAATTCCTCCTGGCTGAAGCAGTGGAAAGGGGGTTCAATGTAGGGGGCTCTGCTGAATCACATTACAACAATGCAGTTGAATCGTCAATCCTCTACTGGGGCGGAACACCTGCAGAAGCAGATGCATACCTTGCTCAGCCTTCGGTGGCTTATGCAACAGCCTTCCCAAGCTGGAAGCAGAAGATAGGTACCCAGGCATGGCTGGCCTACTGGCTCCGCGGAA
>JAVEWX010000077.1:0-14166 GCA_034004335.1 Bacteroidales bacterium
GTAGTAGGTTAATATTACCAGGATGCATATCAAAATGCCTGAGCCCAGACGGTAAGAGAGGGTTGCGTTCCAGAAAACATTATATCCGGAACCGTTTTGAAACAGTGCTGACATCATTGCCCTGGTGATTAGAAGCCATAGGCCGGTCATTATTACTGCCGTGGCCAGGAGGTTGGCCAGCAGGGTAACCATATTACGGCTGTTGCTGTTGAAGAACTTGATAGGGTACCAGGCAGCCAGTGCCAGCACAGGGTAAACGATCATTGAGATGCATCCTTCTGCAATGCTGATGGCAGCTTCTCCTCCGTATGCCTTGTAAAGGAGCAATGACTGACCTGCCCCGAGAAGGAGCCAGGCCAGCCACCATGTTATCATTCTGCTCCTGTTTTCAAGCAATGGATGTCCCATGGAACAGGGTTTTCTTTATCCGTTTCAGTAACTCTTGAGGTCGCCGCCGCCAAAGACCACGGTACCTTTTATAATAAGCTGTCTTCCCTGGTCGAAGACTCTTCCCGAAGATATTTTTCTTTCGTCGGAAAAGCCTCCCAGTACCGGTGTGATGTCGAGTATTACGTTCCAGTCTTCCGGAACGATAAGTTCGGTTCCGCCGAAAACGCAGACGATTTCAAGTGTTGACACACCGCCTGCCAGTTTCGATTTTGTAAGGTCAATTTTGCTGCCCCCGAATATTGATGTTATGGTTCCTCCGTTAAAATTTTCTGTAATAATCTGCCTGTCTCCGCCACCGAAGATATTGACCACATCGATGAATTCATCCGATGAGGTGCTCCTGTCGTGATGGAACAACCTCCGGGAGGCCCTCCTGCCACCGGCGATGAATATCACTCCGGCTATTATGAATATCGCTGGCCAGAAAAGGTTGAATTTACCGAATATGCCTGTAAATACGACAGGCAGGAGGAAGAATGCTCCGACCGACATTATTATTATTCCCGGCGTCTTGTCAGAGCTTCCGATGGTTATTACAAGGCCGATGGCTATCAGGAGCATCTGCCATGAGAAGATTACGTTTTCGATGAACACAGGGAATATGTTGGTGTTCCTCAGCAAGAGGAAGAAACCTGCCATAACCAGTATAAGTCCGATGACGACCCGGTTACCCTGGTTATGAATTCTGTCTGGATTTCTGTGATACGTTTCCATGATAATTATGAAGTTAAAGTTAATATTTAATTTTTCCCCGGCCCCTGTATTTGCGGGGCGATGGTAACAGGAAGGTGATGCCTGTCAGTATAAGAACGGCGGGCCAGAAGGCCACCCTGATCATTTCAGGCTTGCCCGGCCAGATATCGGGCAGCATGAACCATGCTCCGAGAGCAAGCAGGAGAATGGCGCCTGTAAAATTGCCTTTGAATAACATGTTAAGGCCAATGAATACCGGCAGCATCTCCCAGCGTACGTAGGCATGCATTGAGCCCCAGCCAAACAGGTCGAGTGTAGCTGCCAGAAGAATCAGCCCCAGCGCTATCAGCATAAAACCGAAATGCATGAAGGGATTTGACTTTTTCTCATTATGATTGTTCATATTGTTTGATTTGGTTGTTATTCTATGCTGACAAAGATATTTGTATGGGGAGTCAGCCTGTTAATGAATATCGGTAAATGACCCTGATTTCACGGTAAATGGCAGTAAACTAAGGGGCTCTGTCACTTTTTTGTTGATAATTTTTTTTATTGCGTAATGATTTTTATTTTTGCAGACCGAAATTCAGGGTATGTCACGACTCTACACCATACCGTTGAACGGTCTTAAGGAGGGGAGCTACTCATATGATTTTGAGGTTAGCGGTGAGTTCTTTGATGATTATGAAGGCTCTGAGATCAGGGAATGTGATCTCCGGCTCAGGGTTGAGATTGAGAAACTGGCAGGTCATTATAATGTGAGATTCCTGCTGAAAGGTGTCGTCAGGGTTGTTTGTGACAGATGTCTGGGGGAATACATGCAGCCTGTAAACAGTGAGAACAGGCTTGTTGTTAAAGGCGGGGGGGAGTTTGATGATAGCGACCCTGAACTGCTGATACTGCCGGCTTCGATGCTGGATCTTGACATCAGCCAGTTTATCTACGAGTACTCGCATCTTTCCCTTCCAATCAGGAAAGTACATCCGGAAGGACCTGACGGCAAGGTAATGTGTGACCCTGAAATGATAAGGAGGATATCAAATACCGGGGAGGGTCATAGAGGTCCGGGGCCCGAGTGGGACAAGTTGAAGGAGTTTTTACATGAGAATTAATAATATACAGTAATGGCACATCCAAAGAGAAAACACTCAAAAACCAGAAGGGATAAGCGCAGGACACACTATAAGGCTGAGGTTCCTACATTGGGTAAATGTTCGAACTGCAACTCGGCAGTCCTTTACCATCGCGTTTGTCCGGAATGCGGTTTCTACCGTGGTAAACTGGTGATAGAGAAGAAGGTAAGTGCATAATAGCAGGAACTGAACCATTGTCCATGAAGATAGGTCTGGATGTCATGGGGGGGGATTTTGCCCCCCGTGCGGTTATAGAGGGAGCTATTGACGTTCTTCCCCTCCTCGGGGAAGGAGAAAGGATTGTCCTGATAGGCGACGAGCGGCAGATACTTGAGCAACTGAAGGAGCAATCGGGCAATCCTGATGACTTTGACATAGTGCATACTACCCAGGTGATAGGAATGGCCGATCATCCGGCTAAAGCATTTTCACAGAAGAGAGATTCAAGTATTGCGGTGGGTTTCGGTATGCTTAAAAGCGGACTCATTGACGGGTTCGCCAGTGCCGGAAACACTGGTGCCATGCTTGTGGGAGCGAGTTATACCGTTAACGTTATCCCCGGTATCTTCAGACCAGCTCTCGCAACACTTGTCCCCTCCCTCTCGGGCAAAGCCTCCATCATTCTCGATGTAGGCATCAATCCCGACACAAAACCTGACGTTCTTCTTCAGTACGGCATACTGGGTTCAATGTATGCCAAACATGTACTGGGGATCCCGAATCCGACAGTTGCCCTTATCAACATAGGAGAGGAGGAAACAAAGGGCTCTTCAGCAGTAAGGTCGGCTTATGAACTTATGAAGGACAGTTCAGATATCAATTTCACGGGCAACGTGGAAGGTAACTATCTCTTCGGTGACAGTATGCCGGATGTTCTTGTCTGTGACGGATTTGTCGGCAACGTAATTATCAAGGAGGCTGAAGCATTCTACAATATCTGCAGGAATCTTAACCTGAATGATCCTTTCATTGAGAGGTTCAACTTCGAAAATATTGGGGGCACTCCAGTTATCGGGATAAATGGGAATGTTGTAATAGGTCATGGCATTTCGGGGAGAAATGCTATAAAAAGCATGATTCTTGAGACCATCAGAGTGGTCAGTGCCGATCTGGCAAACAAGATTAAATTAACACTTTCCAATGGAAAAGATTAGAGCTGCCATAACAGGGCTTCATGCATGGGTGCCCGAATACAGGCTCACCAATCACGAACTTGCAGGCATGGTTGACACTTCTGATGAGTGGATCATGCAGCGCGTGGGAATTAAGGAGCGCAGGATTCTCAAGGGGGAGGGTAAAGGCAGCTCCGATTTGGGAGAACAGGCCGTGAGGGGTCTTCTGGAAAAGACCGGTACCTCTCCCGATGATATTGAACTCCTGATATGTGCAACGGTTACACCCGACATGCTGTTCCCGGCTACAGCCAACATCATTTCCGACAAGGCAGGTATCAGGAATGCGTTCAGCTTCGACCTTAACGCTGCCTGTTCAGGTTTCCTCTTTGCCCTGCAGACGGCTTCAGCCTATATTCAGTCGGGTGCAGTAAAGAAGGCCATTGTGGTTGGAGCCGACAAGATGTCTTCCATAGTGGACTATACTGACCGCACTACTTGCGCACTTTTCGGCGATGGGGCCGGGGCAGTACTGCTCGAACCATCGAAGGATGATACCGGGATCATGGACTTTCTTTTTAGCGCAGATGGCTCGGGGAGGAAGTTCCTGCACATGAAGGCCGGAGGATCGGTAAAACCTGCATCGCACGAAACGATAGATGCCCGTGAACATTTTGTCTACCAGGAGGGACAGAGTGTCTTCAAGTTTGCCGTTTCAAACATGGCCGATATTGCGATTGAGGTAATGAAGCGGAACTCACTTAAGGCGGAGGACATTGCCTACCTTGTTCCTCACCAGGCTAACCTCAGGATTATAGATGCCACGGGCAGGAGGATGGGACTGGAACCTGAGAAGGTGATGGTTAACATTGAAAACTACGGCAATACGACCGCTGCAACCATTCCCTTGTGCCTTTATGACTACAGGAAAAAACTCAGGAAAGGCGACAACCTGATTCTTGCAGCTTTCGGGGGTGGTTTTACCTGGGGATCTGTTTACGTGAAGTGGTCTTATGACCCGGTAGATTAACAGGAAATAAGGTTGCTGACCTCTGCCAGGCACATTCATTTATGCCTCTGTTTCCCCTGCCGGCCCAGATAACTGGCAGCTGCGACAACAATGATGGGTGAAAACTGATACCGGTTTAACTGTACTCTTTTTTTATCAGAGTTTGGCAATAGTTTTTATATTTGTGAGTTATTTTCATCAGAACAACTAATTGACCCGTTAAGTATGGCTAAAATGAATGAGTCAGAGAGCAGTGCTGCAATTAACCTGATCAGCAACGGAACAGAGATAACAGGCGACATCAAGTCAACAGGAGATATTAGGATAGATGGCGGTCTGGCAGGAAATCTGACCACCAAGGGGAAGGTGGTTATTGGTCCGACGGGGAAGGTAAAGGGTGAATTGTACTGCAAGAACCTGGAGGTGCTTGGCAGTATTGAGGGAAAATTATCGGTTGATGCCCTGCTTAACCTTAAAGCTTCTTCGCGTATTCTAGGAGAGATAGTCACCTCAAGGTTATCGATAGAGCCAGGGGCCAAATTCACTGGTTCCTGTAAAATGAGTGATGAGGTCAGCAATGGAGGAGGTTCCGCATCAAGGGGAAGAGAAGGGGAAAAATGAGAATGAATCTCCCCTGAAGACCTACAGCAGGTATAGCGGCATCGCCGTTCAGATGATCGTAATTATACTTGCTTCGGTATGGGGTGGTATTAAACTTGATGAACTAGCCGGAACCGAGTCTCCCGTCTTTACAGCAGTCCTTTCCCTTGTCGGGGTGATAGCTGCCATTTATACATCAATCAAAGACCTGATAAAGTAAATCCTCAGTTGAGGCGATCGATTGGTGACATATTGATCCTGTCAGCCCTTGGGGCATTATTCACGGCCCTGGTATACATTCTATGCAACAATTCAGGATTTTTCGGGCAGGCAGATGATGCCCTCCTGCTTCCGCCTCTTTTTCTGGCAATATCCGTTACAATAATGGTGGTTGCGCAGGCGGGCGGGAAAGGAGACCCTGCCATGAAGACTATTTTACTGCTTGCTTTCGTCGTGCTGAAATTCATGCTTCCCGCGGCCCTTGCAGTAGTGTGGTTTGTGGTATTAAAAAACAGCTCTGTTGCCGATGTATTAGTGTTTTTTGTTGTATATTTAGCTTTTTCTACGGCAATGGTTTTGCTTTTGACGAGGAAGCTCAGGAACAACTTTAACTGACTGAAAATATTGGCCGAGTGCAGGATAATATACCTGGTACTTGTCATGCTGATAACCAGCTTACCGGGTTATGGTCAGCATGGAACTTCCGAACCCGAAAATCACGGAACCGCGGAGGAGGAGTTTGCCGCAACTGAATTCATCCTGGAACATATAGCCGATTCGCACGAGTGGCACATACTTACAACTCCGGGCGGGCACCATGTGTCGGTTTACCTTCCGGTTATACTCTACAGTAAATATACGGGGTTCCATCTCTTCTCTTCGAAAAGACTGGCCCATGGCCATCACCACGAGGGGTTCTTCGTTCAGGAGGAGGGTCCCCAGGAGGGCAGGATAGCCGAGGAGGAATATCCGGTTGATGGTGAGATATACTATCTGCCGCTCGACTTCTCTGTTACCAAGAATGTGGCGGCCATGATAGTTGTTGCCATAATTGTCATCATGCTCTTTACCTCCCTTGCCCGTTCATACCGCAGGACCGGCGTATCAGAACCCAGGGGACTTCAGGGCTTTCTCGAACCGCTGATCCTTTTTGTCAAGGAGGATATTGCCATACCTAACATCGGGGATAAGCATGAGAAATTTCTGCCGTATCTTCTTACGGTATTTTTCTTCATTTTGTTCAATAATGTTTTTGGCCTTGTTCCATTCTTTCCCTTCGGTGCCAACGTAACCGGAAATATTGCCGTCACACTGGTACTGGCATCGTTTACATTTCTGGTTACTCAGTTCAGCGGAAACAAGGCATACTGGCGTCATGTATTTGCCACCCCGGGGGTGCCGTTCTGGCTTCTCCCGGTAATGATGGTGGTGGAGCTCATCGGGATAATTGCGAAGCCTTTCGCACTTATGGTGCGTCTTTTCGCAAATATCACAGCAGGTCATATTATAGTAATCGCACTGGTTAGCGTGATTTTTATTTTCAAGACCTTATGGGTGCTTCCGGGAGCCGTGGTATTTGTCCTTTTCATGGATTGTCTGGAACTGCTTGTGGCTTTCCTCCAGGCATATGTCTTTACTCTTTTGTCAGCCCTTTTTATTGGGATAGCCGTTGAAGAACATCATTAATATTGTTTAACAAATACTTAATTATTATGACATTATCATTAGCAGCAATCGGAGCAGGGATAGCCGTTATCGGAGCAGCCCTGGGGATCGGAAAAATCGGGGGCAATGCGATGGAGGCCATTGCAAGGCAACCTGAGGCTGCCTCGAGAATTCAGATGGCCATGATCATCTCCGCCGCACTTATTGAGGGAGCAGCACTGTTCGCAATTGTAGTTGCCCTTCTCGATTAATGATTAAGTTTCGGAGAAGCCTGCAGCGGTTGGCTGCAGGCCTCCTTAATTTTAAAAATTCACAGGGATGGTACTAGCCAACAGCTTAGCAACACCGGCATTGGGGCTCATCGTATGGACCACGGTGATATTCCTGATATTCTTCTATGTACTCAGGAGATTCGCCTGGCCCCAGATACTGAATGCCGTTCATGCAAGAAATGAAAGGATAAGGAGTTCCCTGCTCGCGGCAGAGAAAGCCAGGGAGGAGATGATAAGGCTTCAGGCCGACAACGAGGCAATACTTCGTGAGGCCAGGGAGGAGAAAGACAAGATCATCAGAGAGGCCAGGGATGCTTCGGATAATATAATTGCCCTGGCGAGGGATAAGTCTTCACAAGAGGCGGCTGCGATAATTGCCCGCGCAAAAACGGCAATAGAAAGGGAGAAGGAGACAGCCATGGTTGAAATAAGGCAACAGGTGGCATCCATATCCCTCGAGATTGCCTCCCGCATAGTGATGGAGAAGCTTTCCGTTACAGGTGAGCAGGAGAAGCTGATAGAAAAATACCTCAGCGAATTAGAAGATTCAAGAAACTGACAGGCAGACCAATGAACGAAAGCAGGATTTCGGTGAGATATGCCAGGGCTCTTTTCGAGACAGCTCTCGAGAAGAAACTTCTCGAGGTCACCGGCAGGGATATGAAACTGCTGGAGGAGGTAAGCCACACGGAAGAGTTCATCGCCTTTGCCGGGAATCCGACAATCGCACCATCAGTCAAAACCAGAATTTTTAATTCCGCATTTTCTGGCAGCATGTCACCCCTTTCAATGTCACTTGCGGGTCTTGTCATAAAAAACGGAAGGGAAAATCACTTCCGGGGGATTGCACGAAACTACCTGGCAATGATGAGAAAACACCTGGGGATAACTGAAGTGCTCATCACTACTGCCGTCAAGCCGGCAAAGGAAACATTAGGTAAACTGGAGAGCATGATATCCGGAATATTCAATACGAAGGTTGAGATGAAGGAGGAAACCAACCCTTTGCTCATCGGGGGATTTGTGATCAGAATTGATGACAAGCTTATTGATGCAAGTGTCAGATATAAACTTGAAAAGATGAGAAAGGTGATGGCCAGGTAAAGATTGAACACCAGACCTGGAAAGGAGGAAATGATATCCTTTCAAGGAAGGCAGTCTGTTAGACAATGAAATAAAACAAAATATCGATATGACAAGTATTAAACCTGCAGAAGTCTCGAGGATACTAAGGGACCAGCTCCAGGGAATCCAGGCCGGCTCAATCCTCGAAGAGGTTGGATCGGTAATACAGGTAGGCGATGGAATAGCAAGGCTTTACGGGCTTTCAAACGTGCAGGCCAATGAGTTGATAGAGTTTGAAAACGGGATTCAGGCTATCGTCCTCAACCTTGAGGAAGACAATGTGGGCGCCGTACTCCTGGGCCCCTCTGAGGAGATCAACGAGGGAGACATGGCAAGGCGGACAGGTCGTATAGCCTCCATAATGGTTGGCGAAGGATTGCTGGGAAGGGTTGTCAACACTACCGGGCAGCCTGTTGACGGTCGCGGACCTGTTGCAGGAAAGCTGTTTGAGATGCCCTTTGAAAGAAAGGCACCCGGTGTAATCTTCAGGCAACCCGTTAAACAACCGCTGCAGACAGGCATCAAGGCAATTGATGCAATGATTCCTATTGGCAGGGGACAAAGAGAACTCATCATAGGTGACAGGCAGACAGGCAAGACAGCCATAGCCATTGACACTATCATCAACCAGCGTGAGAATTATGCCAGGGGGAAACCGGTATACTGCATCTACGTTGCCATTGGACAGAAGGGATCTACCGTCGCCAACATTGCTGCCACTCTCGAGCAGCATGGGGCTATGGAATATACGGTTATTGTTATTGCCACCGCTGCCGATCCGGCAGCTGCTCAGTTCTATGCCCCGTTTGCTGGTGCGGCAATAGGCGAGTTTTTCAGGGATACGGGCCGCGATGCCCTTATTATCTATGATGACCTGTCAAAACAGGCCGTTGCTTACAGGGAGGTGTCTCTCCTCCTCAGGCGCCCCCCTGGCAGGGAGGCTTACCCCGGTGATATTTTCTATCTCCATTCCCGTCTTCTGGAAAGAGCGGCAAAGATCATTGAATCTGATAAGGTGGCATCCCAAATGAACGATTTACCCGAATCGATCAGACACCTTGTTAAAGGTGGAGGGTCGCTGACAGCCCTGCCGGTAATAGAAACCCAGGCTGGTGACGTGTCAGCATACATACCTACGAATGTTATCTCTATTACCGATGGCCAGATATTTCTTGAGGCATCCTATTTCAATGCCGGAATCCGGCCTGCCATAAATGTCGGGATTTCAGTTTCCCGGGTGGGTGGTAATGCCCAGATAAAGTCGATGAAGAAGATTGCCGGAACCCTTAAGGTCGACCAGGCACAATATCGTGAGCTTGAAGCCTTTGCCAAGTTCGGTTCCGACCTCGACAGTGCCACTCTTTCAGTTCTTGACAAGGGTGCCAAGAATGTTGAGATACTCAAGCAGGGTCAGTATTCTCCTATGTCAGTGGAGAGACAGGTAGCCATTATCTATGTCGGAACCCGCGGCCTGCTCAGGGATATAGGCATCGACAGGGTCAGGGAGTTTGAAAAGGCATATTTCGAAAGCCTTGAGAATGAACACCAGTCCATGCTTGATCAGATCGGGGAAGGAATAATAAATGACGAAATAACATCTGTCCTGGAAAGGACGGCTTCAATGATTGTTGAAAGGATGAGAAAGGGCTGAAATGGCAAACCTTAAGGCTATACGAATCAGGATTGCCTCGGTAAAATCGACCAGGCAGATCACTTCAGCCATGAAGATGGTAGCCGCTGCCAAACTCAGGAAGGCCCAGGACAGGATTGTAATGCTCAGACCGTATGCAGACAAGCTAAGGGAGATACTGTCGGGTCTGGCACAGAGTCTGGCCGAAATAGGAGATGATTGTCTGTATAGCAGAAAAAGCGATCCCGGGGAAGTCCTTATTGTCGTCATTACTTCAAACCGCGGACTTTGCGGAGCTTTCAACGCCAATGTGATACGGGAGGTTAAGCGACTGATAAATGAAGAATATCCCGATCAATACCGGAAAGGCAACCTTTCCTTCATCGCAATAGGAAAGAAGGGACATGATTTTCTCAGGAAACTTGAGAATTGTGATATCGAGGAGTACAACCACCTTTACAACAGGCTGGGTTTTGAAAGCGTAACAAAGCTTGCATCAGCCATCATGGCTGACTTTGTAAGCATGAGGTACCATAAGGTGGTCCTTGTCTATAATCAGTTCTTGAATGCGGCTGTTCAGAAGCTTACCACCGAAGTATTTCTTCCGGTTGAGATCAGGGAACCTGAAGATGACAGACCTATTATTTCAGACTATATTTATGAACCCGGCCAGAACGAAATTGTATCGGAGCTTATTCCAAAATCACTTAAACTGCATTTCTACAAGGCTCTTCTCGACTCAGTGGCAGCCGAACACGGGGCCAGGATGACCTCCATGCACCTGGCAACCGACAACGCTACCGAGCTTATTCGCGACCTTACACTTCAGTATAATAAAGCCCGGCAGGCGTCCATAACAAACCAGATACTGGAGGTTGTCAGCGGCGCCGAGGCACTTAGAAACGGCTGATGAAGAGGCTGCCATCAGGAGGTGGCAGGGTGCAGTATCTCGTAGATAGATTCGGAAATATTTATTATGTGATCACCCATCTTCTCCGCTTCGCAGAAAATGTCGTTATAGTAAATTCCAGCCAGGTATGAGTATTTTTTCTTCTCAATATTCCTGAGATGCTCTGCCTTGAGCTCATTCCTCAGTTCATTGATTTTATTCTCAATTTCCTGTGCCTTGTCGAGGACTATATGTTTGTAGCCAAGTTCTATGTTTTCATTTAAGATATCCAGTGCCTGCTCCACCAGTTCGAACATCCTGTTGATGTTATTCCGCTGGTCCTGGGTAAAGGTGCTTTTCGACTCACCTTTGCGCTCGATGGTACGCATGATGTTATAGCATGAATCGGCAATGCTCTCTATCTCATCAATTATCTTGAACATCGATCGTATCCGCTTTGAGCTTATGCCTGTTATATCGCGGTTTTCGAGAATCCGGGTAAGATAATTGGCAATTTCAACCTCAATGTTATCACTTATCTTTTCATATTTGGCAATCCTTTCGCCGAATTTTTCCCTTTCCTTCGATGTTGTGGCATTAAACATCCTGCGGAGGAACCCGAACATCCTTGCCACCCTCCTCGAGTAATGATTTATCTCACTCTTTGCCTGCAGGATAGACATTTCTGAGGTGGTAAGCAGGCCGAAACTGATATATTTAAGCCTGAACTCCTCATCATCCTCCTTCATGGGCACCATCCACGTTACGATTCTTTCTATTACCCTGGCCATTCCAATGAGCAGGATGGTATTGATAATGTTGAAGGATGAGTGAAAAATTGAAAGTCCTACCGGTATGCTGGCAACGTTTTCCATAGGGGAGCCGAGACCCGATCCTGTCATGATTGCAGTTATAGCCTTCAGGAACAATGGCATAATGGTAACAATCCATATAACCCCGATAATATTGAAGATAAAATGTGCCCGGGCTGCCCGCTTTGATGACACATTTCCCATAACGGCCGCTATATTGGCAGTAATTGTTGTCCCGATGTTTTCGCCCAATACCATTGCAGCGGCTATTTCAAAGGGAATCCAGCCGTTATTGCACATAACCAGGGTGAGCGCCATGGTGGCCGAGGAGGATTGAATAATAACCGTCAGAATTGTTCCGAGAAATACGAACAGAAGAGTTGAACCAATCCCCATGCCAGTGTAGTTCTGCAGGAAAGCAAGTATCTCAGGATTTGACCTTATGTCGGGGACATTTGTTTTCAGGAACTCCAGCCCCAGGAAAAGAAAGGCGAATCCTATGATAAACTCTCCCCAGTATTTTGTTTTGTTGCTTTTGGCAAAGAGGAACGGAAATCCTATTCCGATGAGAGGCAGTGAAAGAACACTGATCTTCAAGTTGAATCCCAGTATGGAGATTATCCAGGCCGTTACCGTGGTCCCTATATTTGCACCCATGATAACACCTATCGACTCAATCAGCGAAAGAAGACCGGCATTCACAAAACTGACAATCATAACGGTTGTGGCCGATGATGACTGTATAAGTGCGGTGATCAGGAAGCCCGTAAGCACTCCCTTGAACCTGTTTGAAGTCATTGTGGCCAGGATTTGCCTCATTCTGCTACCCGCTGCCTTCTGTAAGGCCTCGCTCATAATCTTCATTCCAAAGAGGAAGAGGCCCAGCGAGCCGATAAGCGAGAGAAAATCCATTAATCCGTATTTCATCCGTCTGTTTTTGAACAGTTGATGCAAATTAATGAATTTTAGCATTCCTCAAAAAGGAATTATGTCATCAGTTAATAACAACTAATCACCAGCTCTGTAAAAAACATATAATCAGGCTATTACAGTACAAGCATTGAATGCCGGAGTTTATGAACCGCTTTAGTTTTTTTATTGATATATTTGGTAGTCCCTTATAAAGAGTGCAGATGTATACAAAAGAAGAATTTGGAGACCTTATCGGAAAGGCTGTCGCCGGACTGCCCTTCGACGAGGAGGCCGTCAGGCTTCTTGAACCGGTGAGGTATATTATGTCAATGGGTGGCAAGAGGCTGAGACCCCTCATGACTCTCATGGCCTGTTCCCTTTACAGCGACAAGCCGCTGGATGCACTGATGCCGGCTGTGGGGCTTGAAGTTTTCCACAACTTCACACTGGTACATGATGACATTATGGATAATGCCCAGGTAAGGAGAAATTTTGCAACTGTTCATGAGAAATGGAACATTAATCAGGCAATACTATCAGGCGACGTAATGGCTTTCATTGCAAATGAATATATTGCCCAGTCTCCTGCTGAATCGATGGCGCGTGTTTTCAGACTGTATAACCGCACAGCCATTGAAGTTTGTAAGGGTCAGCAGCTCGACATGGATTTTGAGAAAAGGAAGATTGTTTCGGAGGATGAATACCTGAGGATGATCGAACTTAAAACAGCCGTTCTTATAGCTGCCAGCCTTAAAACGGGAGCCCTCATAGGGGGTGCACCCGACAGGGAGGCTGAACTGATGTATGAGTTCGGCCGGAACCTGGGCCTTGCTTTTCAGGTGCAGGACGACATCCTTGACGTATATGGCGACAGTGCCCTCTTCGGTAAAAAACAGGGCGGAGATATAATTTCAAACAAAAAGACACTGCTCCTTATCAAGGCTATGGAATTGTCTGAAGGCGAAACGAACAGAAGGCTGGTTGAGCAATTGTCCCTCAGGGAGTTTGACCCTGACAATAAAATTGCAGTCGTTATGGGCATTTATGACGAGCTTGGGGTCAGGGAAAAATGCGAAAGCCTCGCCAATGAGTTCATTGAGAAGGCTCTCAGTTATTTCCGTGAGATTAATGTGCCACAGGCAAGGAAGGAACCACTGCTTCAGCTTGCAATGGGACTTACGGGTCGCGACAGGTAGAACCTCAGAATGCTTTGGTCTCGTTCTTCTTCAGCCAGTCGAGGTTCAGCAGTACGCCGGCTGTAAGCACGAACTGATCCCTTGAACTGACAATATATTTCAGCTCCCCGAACAGATCGAGTTGTTCGGTAAGTTTCATGTAGGTTCCTCCACCAATGTTGAGCCCGAAAGCTGTTTCACTCGAAGCATCTGAACTCTCTTCCTCCCATTCATATTTCCACTTGTTTCTGATAAGGGTGATGTTAAGTCCGGCAAGTCCGTAGAACTCGAATCGCGACAGGGAGTTGAATACATAATGACCGTCAACATCGAAAAGAAAGGCCGAGATTATCTGCTTCATCTCCATGATTTCGGTAACCCTGGGGAAGAAAATATTCACTGATGGGGAAACGTGCAGGGGAAGGCTGATTTCATAGATTCCTTTCAGGTTGAGTGCAGGATTACCGGTCTTATGGCTCAGTTCGGAGGATTCATTGTGGAAATAAACTCCCGTACCATAGGCCAGTCCGCCTCCAATCTTGGTAAACTGAGCATTAACAGATACAGCTGACACAATGCAAATACAAAGGGCAATAAAAATTCTTTTCATAGAACAGGATTTAAGGTTTATGTTTGACATGTTGTTTGTTTTTAAATTCCAGTTAAAGATAAATATTTCCGAAATATGG
>JAVEWX010000078.1:0-14160 GCA_034004335.1 Bacteroidales bacterium
AAGATCAATGATTTCCTGATAATGCTTGACGGATACATCGGAGGACATGTATGGTTTGTAATTCTTCTTCTCGGCACCGGCATCTTTTTTACCTTTTACCTGGGATTCCCCCAGATAAGGTATTTCAAACATGCCATCAGGGTTGTCAGAGGCAAATATGACCACTCGCACGATGTTGGTGACACCTCCCATTTCCAGGCACTGTCAACGGCTTTATCAGGAACCGTGGGTACCGGGAACATTGCAGGGGTGGCTCTGGCCATACATCTTGGCGGACCTGCAGCTCTCTTTTGGATGCTTGTTACGGCTGCAATAGGTATGTGTACCAAATTTGTCGAGGTCTCAATCTCACATAAGTACCGCGATATCCTTCCCGATGGTTCGGTTTCGGGAGGCCCGATGTACTATATGAAAAAGAAGCTGAACATAAAACTCAAAAGCGGTAAAGTTCTCAGGACCGGGTTGATCCTGGGAGGTTTTTTTGCCGTGGCAACCGTTTTGTCATCTTTCGGTACCGGCAGCCTGCCCCAGATAAACTCAATCTCCAACTCGGTTTTTTCAACATTTGGAATCAAGCATATAATTACGGGTGCGATACTGGCATTTATTTTAGGGCTGGTAATCATCGGAGGCATCAAGAGGATAGCGAAGGTAACCTCGGTACTCGTTCCATTCATGGCCATCATGTACCTTATCGGGGCATTACTGGTAATATTCACTAATTACCAGAATATTATTCCCTCCTTCCTTTCGATTTTCAGGGATGCCTTTACCGGATCAGCTGCTACCGGAGGTTTCCTTGGAGCAACTGTAGCCTTTGCCATTAACCGGGGAGTGAACCGCGGCCTCTTTTCAAATGAGTCGGGACAGGGTTCTGCGCCTATCGCTCATGCGGCAGCAAAAGCCCCGGAACCTGTCTCGGAAGGCATGGTTGCAATTCTCGAACCCTTTATCGACACAATTTGCATTTGTACCCTTACCGGTCTTGTAGTGCTGGCTTCTGATACATGGAATGACAAGGTGCCCAACCAGTTTCAGCTTACAGACATGCAGTTTGTGAACGGTTATTATGATGACACGAAAGAGGAGGACAGGATCAAGGTGGGTAACCACATAAGCGGCCATGAATTCCTGGGCCTTTACACCGGTAAGCTGGTCATTGAAAACGGGGAGATGAAGAACAGTGACATTACCCTCATCCATGCCAGGTCAATCGCTGAAGATGTACGATTCACCCTTGGCAAGGATTTTTACTCGGGTGAACTGAATGTTGCCGCAGGCAAGCTCGACAATGCCACGACGGTTACCGTGTCGGGAAGGTCGCTGGTTCACAGCGCACCGCTGACAACTATAGCCTTCAACAGGAGTATTCTTGGAAACTACGGACAGTATATAGTATCAATCGGCTTACTCCTGTTCGCCTTCTCGACTGCCATTTCATGGTCCTATTACGGCGACAGGGCAATAACCTTCCTGGTGGGAACGAAGTACGTAATCTATTATCGCATAGTATACGTTATTGCATTCTTCTTTGCCTCCTTTACCGATACAACGATCATCTGGTCACTCTCCTACATCACAATCGCCCTCATGACGGTTCCTAACCTGATAGGTCTCCTGTTGCTAAGAAAGGAAATCAAGGAGAGTATCAGGGAATACTGGATCGGATTTGCAAAGCTCTATCCCAAAGAAAAAATTTCATCAGTAATGTCTAAGAGATTCAGTTAGCAATTTTTGAATATCTTTATATGTGAACTTTAACTGACAAAATATGAATACAGTGCTTCGTATTCCGTTAATGATGTTGCTGTTTGCCTTTGCCGGCGTAACCTTGTGCGGTCAGGCAACAGTTCAGAATAATCCGGTGGGTAATTGGAACGCATCGGCTCCTTATGCTCCTGAGGGTTTTCAGGTCAGCAAGGCTTCCATTACAAAGGTCGATGACAAGCTAAAGGTTGAGATGAATTTTGAAGAGATGGGTTATAAGCTTTACGCCGAGCAGGTTAGCTTCGTTGAAGGCGTCCTGAAGTTCAGTTTCTACATAGAAGGTGAGGATGTGGTGATAAGACTGAAATTTAACGGTTTGGATAAGCTTGAGGGCCAGGCAACGACCAGTATGGGAGATATTCCGCTGGTGCTTACAAGAATCAAGCCTGTAGTTAAGTAACCACCGGGAGCAGTATGGGGTGCCATTACTGCCCTTACCGGGCTGTGTTTGGGGCTTTCTCTGCCTGGTTCCGTGCCGGGATTAGTGAATGGACCTGATTTTGTTATATTCAGCAGGATTTGGCAAGTCGTTGAGGACGGTCAGGGTGATCATCCTGATGTGGACAGTTTCCCTGGCAGGACATATCCTTGTGTTCATCCCACTGATGAGAAATCTCGAGATGATTCTCGACGGGTCGATTATTCCGGAACTTTTTTATGACGGATTCTACCTTGAAATCTTCAATGATGTCATGCGTGCCGTAATGCCGGCATTTACAACATTCTCAATAGCCTTTTTCCTGATAACCATCATAATTTTCCTGCTGAACACCTTTCTTACTGCGGGTCTGTTCAGACTGTTAGCAGGTGACTGGAGGAAACCCTATGGCAGAAGGGCGTTCCTGCTTGGGGCAGACAGAGGATTCGGGGGCTTCCTTTTCATAGCAATTGTTGCAGGGTCGATACTGTTTCTTCTGTTTGCTATCCTGGTTCCTGTTCCTATGGCTTTTACATTATTCTCAATGGCAGGTAACAGGGAGATCATGATCGTGGGGATGGCTGGAGGGACTTTATTCCTGATCATTTCACCTTTTGTGCTGCTGGTGGCTGACTACGCCAGGGTACTGCTCACAGCCGACAAGTGGCTCACTCCATTCAGGGCGATGGTCGAAGGCTTTCAATGCCTCAGGGGCAGGATGCTGAAGGGATGGCTGGTGATGGCTGTGTTGCTGGCCCTATCGATGGCGATGGGATGGAGCGCCTTCAGGCTGGCTGCCTCCGGCAGGTCGCAGACAGGTTTTCTGTGGTTCCTCCTGCCGGTTCTTTCACAGGCACTGTTTTTTATCGGGATATGGGTTAAAGTAATAAGATACGGCACTGTAACAGCCTTTCATGAAGGACATTAACAGAAGAACTTAAATAATATACATATGAAGACCCTGAAAAGCGTTGTTCCGGCAATCATTCTATTTCTTGGCGCAAGTTACCTGGCAGAGGCCCAGTTCCCTGCATGGTACCAGTATTCTTTGATGCCATCAGGCGGTGCCATTGACCTGCTCGCGGGAGAATCGTCGGGTGAGAGGGCATACCAGCATATAGTTGAGATGGCAGGGTATGCCCGCCTGCGTAACCTTTCGGAATTCAGTGGTGACCTTATGGAGACAGCCTATGTGACAGGCAAGCTAAGGGAGTACGGACTCAGAAATGTCACCGTCGACAGGTTTGGCACTGTAAGAACCTGGCAGGGAGTAACGGCTTCATTGTGGGAGATATCCCCCACCATGAAGAAAATTGCCGATCTACAGGAGTCGCCGCTTATGCTTGCTTCGGGAAGTGCCGACATAGATGCGGAGGCTGACCTTGTTTATGCCGATGCCGGGACGGTTGCCTCCGGTTTTGCTGCGGCAGATGTAAAGGGTAAGATAGTTTTTACCGCTGAAAGACCATCGTCGGTACTTGCCAGGGCTACCCAGGCAGGTGCACTGGCTGTTATATCATGCAATTCACCCCGGCCTTTTGAAAATGCACTTATGATACCTGCAACCTCCGCCGGTGGCAGGGGAGGAGGGCAGCCGGGAACACTCTTCCTGCTGTCGCCCCGCGAGGGCGATCAGATCATCAGGCGCCTGCAATCGGGCGAAAAGATCCGTATCAGGGCTCACGCTGTAACCACCTATGTCGATGCAGAACTGCAGGTTACAAACTGCCTGATCGAGGGAACCGATACCGGGAGTGAGGAGATAATAATAACCGCTCATGTCTTTGAGGGGTATGTCAAGACCGGGGGTAATGACAATATCAGCGGATCGGCTGCCATACTCGAGGCAGCAAGGGTTTTGAACAAACTTATTGAGGATGGATCCATACCGAGGCCAAAACGAAACATAAGATTTCTCTGGGTCCCCGAGTTCTCGGGAACGACTCCATGGGTTGCCGCAAACCGGAATATTATTGAAAAATCTCTCTGTAACATCAACCTCGATATGGTAGGTCTCTCCCTTGCAAAATGGAGGAGTTTCTTCGTGCTCCATCGCACTTCTTACGGTAATGCTCATTATGTGGGAGATGTGATTGAGAGCCTTTTCAGGTATGTCGGCGAGACCAACAAGGTGAATTCGGTTGTATCGGGCTCCAGGTTTTTCAAGCCCATTATTGCACCTACCGGAACCGATGACCCCTTCCTTTACCAGATAGAGAGCGCCAGCGGCGGTTCCGACCATATGGTATTTAATGACCTTGGCGTAATGGTTCCCGGCATAATGATGATCACCTGGCCCGACCCTTTCTATCACACCTCTGAAGATCTGGCCGACAAATGTGACCCGACACAGCTCAAGCGTACCGCTTTCATTACCGCGGGGGCCGCCTGGCTGATAGCTACTGCCGGCCCCGGTGAGGCAATGGCCATTGCGGCAGAGACAGCATCCAATGCCCTTAGGCGCATGGGCATTACCCAGTCGATGGCCTCGGATTTGCTGAATGAAGCAGGGGTTGAGAAACTGCATGAGACTGCGGACGTCATGGTGGCAAAGGTGAAAGGCACCGCACTGGGCGAAATAATGATACTCAATTCAGTGAGGGAGCTGGCACCGGCTGACAAAACACTTAATACCCTCATCGATAATCATATATCATCAATAAGAAAGATCTCGGAGGGACAGGCGGCGATGATCGCCTCCCAGGCATCATCACTAAGCCTTTCACAGGGAGGTCAGCCATATTCCTACAGGGAGGGCAACGCTGAGAAAGAAGCCTCTAAAATTATTCCGCGGCTTTTGATTGATTACCGCGACTCGGGATACAGGGGATACCAATCGATCATAGGCAGGATACCACAGGAGGAGATGGCAAACATAAATCTCAGGGAGATTGCTGATCCTCAGGAGGCGCTTAAACTTATCAATGGCAGAAATTCACTTCTTGACATAAAATTCATTCTCGATTCGCAGTATTCGAGGGAAACATCACTTGCTGTCCTTACCGGCTTTTTCAACGGACTAAGGAAGGCCGGGGTGACTGACTTCTGAAAAGCATCTGCCTTAATGGCACCTTCCATTTATTGAATGGAACGTAAGTATTTTTGCCCACCGCCAAATGGGTCAAAATATTACCTTATCTCCTCCTGCCAAAAGGTAATTTTGAACTTCATGCATTACAAGGGTTGCTGTTAAATCCTTAACAGAATTTTCATGAAGAATCTCTACGAAAGACTGATGAATGATGTCAGGTTCGCGGATGGCCTCAAGGCCTGTATGAACTGTGGCGTCTGCAGCGCTATATGCCCTGCTGCTGAATTTTATGATTATGACCCGCGGAGGGTCGTTGACCTTGTTCAGACGAGAGATGATGAGGTCATTCTCGGGCTTCTTAAAAGTGAGACCATATGGTATTGCGGACAGTGCATGTCGTGCAAGACCAGATGCCCCAGGGGAAATACCCCCGGATCGATAATATCGGCGCTCAGGCAACTGAGCCAGGAACTGGGACTGTTTACCTGTTCGGAGAAGGGCAGGCAGCAGTTTGCAGTCAAGAGAACCGTTGGTGAAAATATACTGAAATACGGTTATTGCATTGTCGCATATGCCGTACACCCCGACCTCCACCCTGAGCAGGGACCTGCCTGGGAGCACGCCTTCGAAAACCTTGAGGCCTTCTTCGCGAGGGCCGGCGGTGAACTGAACGGCGTTGAAGGACCGATGAGGAAAATAACCCCTGAAGTTCTCGATGAACTTGACAGAATCTTCAGCGTAACATGTGGCAAGAAGCTCTTTGAGGCTATTGAGGAGGCATCGGAGAAGAAGGCCGCTGAGATGGGCCTTGAATTCAGAAAGGAGGGGATAGACTTTGAGTATTTCAGACATGTCTACACAACTGATAATGGCAGCCATACCCATCAATGCGAACCAGAAACAGTAAGCCATGAAAGAGGAAGGTAAGAAGAGAATATGGGCCGATTATCAGAAACAGATACCTGATGATCATTATTTCTATGTAAGGTCCTGCATCAGGCAGACTTTTTATCCGGGTTCAGAGCAGTTTTTTCTGAACTTCCTCAGGGGAATGGGCAAGGACATCTATGAGGATCCTGAACATACAACATGCACGGGGATAGGTTATCACGCCGATGTGGTACCCTTCGATACCATTATGGCCGTTGTGGCAAGGCATTTTTCGCAGGCTACCGCAAAGGGCTACAGGAATATTGCCATATCGTGTGTCACCTCCTTCGGCATTTACTCCGAGATACTTGAGACATGGAAGCATTTTCCGGAGACCCTGGAGAAAACAAGGGAAGATCTTTTCAGGGCTACCGGCCGGGAATTTGAAGTGCCTGAATACATCGCCCACACGAGTGACATAATATACAAGTACCGCGACGAGATAGCAGCACGAATGAAGTACCCGCTTATTGACCAGTACACCGGCAGGCCGCTGAGAATAGTCGAGCATATCGGATGTCATTACTCGAAAATGTTTCCTAAGTATGGATTCGGCGGGGCAGAATTCCCGCATGTCCTTATCGGTATGATCGAGTCGTGGGGTGGTGAGGTGATTGATTACCCCGAGCGCAGACACTGTTGCGGCTTTGGTTTCAGGCAGTACCTGGTTCAGGCCAACAGGGGCTATTCTGCTGCCAATACCAAGAAGAAGTTTGAATCGATGATGCCCTACAAACCCGAACTGGTACTGGCAAACTGCCCCGGTTGCACCATGTTCATGGACAGGTGGCAGTATACCATCAGGGAACTTGAGGGAGTAATGTACGGCGAGGGCGGAACCAGTGGCATACCGGTGCTTACATACGAGGAACTGGCTGGACTGGTGCTCGGTTATGATCCATGGGTGCTGGGTCTTCAGTATCATAATGTGCAGAGTGACAGGGTGATGGAAAAGATGGGCATCCCATTCGACAGCAACAGGAAGTTCCTTTCGAAGGAGGGTGAACGATTGCCTGAACCAGCCGGTCTGATGGTCTGATACCTGTAATGGTAAAGAGAAGATGGACAAACATATTGTTGTCATAGGAGGGGGAGTTGCCGGACTGGAGGCGTCAGGAAGACTGGGCCGAATGGGTTTCAGGGTTACGTTGCTGGAGAAGGATGAGAACATCGGTGGGCATATTACAAGGTGGTACCAGCTTTTTCCCGATCGCCGCAACAGTCGTGAGGTTACAGACTATCTTGCCTCAATCTCTGACCATAAGAATATTACGATAATGACAGGTACCGAGGTTGAAAGCCTGGCAGCGGAGGGGGGGCAGTACATAGTCAGCACCGCTGATGCGGGATCATTGAGGGCTGATGCGGTGGTTATTGCCACCGGCTTTGACCTGTTCGATGCCGGCAGGAAAGAGGAGTACGGATACGGCATCTACGAGAATGTAATCACCGCGGCCGAACTCGAGGCGATGTTTCAGAAGGGCAGAATAGTGACAGCTGCCGGAACGCCTCCGAAGCGTGTGGGTATTGTGCATTGCGTTGGTTCGAGAGATGAGAAGGCGGGCAATTACCACTGTTCCAAGGTATGTTGCGTGACGGCCGTGAAACAGGCTATTGAGATACGTGAAATGCTCCCCGAGACCAGGGTCTTCTGCTTTTATATGGACATGAGGATGTTCGGACCCGGCTATGAGGAGCTCTACCGCGAGTCGCAGGAGAAGTGGAACGTTAATTATATCAGGGGGAAGGTTTCCGAGGCTGGCGAAACTATTGATCACAGGCTGTCGATAAAGGTGGAAGACACGCTTGCCGGCAGACCCATGAAGATGGAGATTGACCTGCTGGTCCTTATGACAGGCATGGAAAATTCGGCTTCCGGTTCCAGGCTGGCACGGAAAAGCGGACTTGAACTGGGGGATAACAGGTTTTTCAGGGGGCGCGATCACCATTTCGCGACAAATGAGAGTGATCACCGGGGAATCTTCTTTGCCGGGAGTTGCATATCACCGATGAACATTACCGACTCGTTGTCGCATGCACGTGCCGCAGCACTCGAGGTTTCAGACTATCTTGAAAATAAACGCTGACCCTATGAGCGGATTCGGTTTCACAATTACAAAGGGGAGACAGATAGATTTCGATGCGAACGATCATACTCTTTCGGAATTTCTGTTGAGCCGCGAACCAACATTTGCATTGTGCATAGCCTGTGGCTGCTGCACGGCAACATGTACTGCCGGAAGCCATACCGATTTCAGCCTCAGGAGAATAAATATTGCCCTGAAAAGGGGTGAGGTCGACCTGGTGCGCCGCGAAATAGACCGCTGCATGCTCTGCGGCAAGTGTACCATGCTCTGCCCGATGGGCGTAAATACCAGGAATGTGGTCTACACACTGCGCAAACAGATTAAAATGCTTGACGGCTATGCGTTCTGACATTTTCATACTGCCATTCAATTTAGGGCTTTACTTTATACTGCTTTACGTGGTTGCCAGAAGCGTTATCTGGTTCAGAGACCTGTCGCGCCCCGACAAGCTCAGGTTGCAGAGGGGTTTCTTCGGCAGGGCATTTACCCAGAGCCTGAAGGAAATTTTCATGGAGAGCCTGTTGCACAGGAAGATATTCAGAATCAATCCGTTGTTAGGCTATATGCATATGAGTCTCGCCTTCGGCTGGTTCCTGCTCATCGTTTTCGGAACCATCGAGGCCGACATCTTCAGCGACCACCACCTCAACCCGCCCCATAAAGCCATATTCTTCAGGTACTATCATCCCGAACCTGCCACAGGCACCGTGAAAATCTTTTTCACCTTCCTCATGGATCTCATCCTGGCTTTCATACTATCAGGCCTTCTGCTGGCAATAGCCAAGCGCATAAGGTCACGCATTGTGGGAATGAAGAAGACAACGCGCCATACCCCTGCCGACAGGGTAGCGCTTACGGCACTTTGGCTCATCTTCCCGTCGAGGCTGCTGGCAGAGAGCTTCACCTGTGCGGCATATGGCAGCGGTGGGTTTCTTACCGGGAACCTGGGGGCTCTCCCCGGAAGCTTCCTTCCGCCGCAGCAGATGGCCATTCCATTCTGGTGGCTTTATTCCCTGTCGCTGGGAACATTCTTCTTTCTGTTGCCACGTACCCGTTATATGCACATACCAATGGAACTGTTCCTGATCTTCATGCGAAACTCGGGTATCCGTACCGGAGACAGATCGGGATCCTTTTCTGATGTGGAACTGTACAGCTGCTCATCCTGCGGAATATGTCTTAACAGTTGCCAGATGGCACTGTCGGCAGGGATAAGCAATATTCAGCCCGTGTACCTTAATAAGGGAATAAGGGAGGGTGATGACGTAAACGACATTGCATTCAACTGCCTGCTCTGCGGCAGATGCGAAATTGTCTGTCCCGTAGGCATCGAGACAAGCGCCATCAGGATGATACAACGGCGCGAAAATGGCGCCGGCACTGACATGCTGAACCTGTGGAAAGGATTCATGAGAAGGGGCAGGCTGAACGGATCGCCTACAGACGTAAATGGCAGCACGAACGGCAAAGCCTATACCTATCTTTCAAAGCCCGTAACCGGAAGGGCTGAGGTGGCATTCTTTGCCGGATGCATGACCCACCTTACCCCGTCAGTAATAAAGTCAATGGAGACCATCTTCAGGGAGGCAGGTATCAGTTACACCTTCATTGACCGGGAGAAGGGTATATGTTGTGGGCGTCCGCTGATGCTGACCGGCCAGGAGAGGGAGGCACGGGAACTCATCAATATGAATTCGGCGGCTGTCAGGGCGTCGGGTGCCAGTGTGCTGGTGACTCCCTGTCCGATATGCTACAGGGTATTCAGTGAGAGTTACTATCTCGAGACAGAGGTGATGCACCATTCACAATATATTGAAAGCCTCATCACCAGTGGCAGGCTACGACTCAGGTATACCGGTGAGAAGGTAGTGTGGCACGACCCCTGTGAACTGGGAAGAGGCTCAGGTGTTTATGACGAACCCAGGAACGTCCTTAAGCATATAGCGAAGCTGCAGAAGGCTTCCGAGGAGGAGGAGATGGGAGTGTGCTGCGGTGGCAGCCTTGGTAACATCAGGTTGCCGGGCTCCGAAAGAAGGAAGATTGCAGTGAAGGCATCAGAGGTGCTCTCTTCGTCGGGTGCCGATACAATAGTCACCGGCTGTCCCCTCTGTAAAAGGACCTTCGTGCCTGTTTCATCCATCCCTGTCAGGGACATTGCCGAACTGACTGCCGAGGCTATTTACCTGCAAAATATTGAAGAAGAGGTCGGTATGCCTGCAGGTATGCTGGAGGTCTCAGCTCCCTGAGTTCTCCCTGGCCCAGGTGAAAGCATTGACAAAGGCCTTCATCCACGGTGTTACATCTTCACGCCTTCTCTCTATGGGATAGTATGCACACTGCCATGGCAGGAAAGCCCTCTCGAGATGGGGCATTATTGCCAGGTGGCGGCCGTCGGCCGAGCAGATGGCTGCCGCATTGAAGGCTGATCCGTTCGGATTGGCGGGGTAGTTATCATAACTGTACTTCACCGGTATGTGGTACTCACTCTCGCCGTACGGGAAGCTGAACTGCCCCTCTCCGTGGGCCACCCAGATGCCCAGCTCCATTCCTTCGAGTCCCTTCAGCATAACCGATGGCGATTCGAGAACCTTCACCCCGAGGAATGCAGACTCAAACTTGTGCGATTTATTGTGCAGCAGCAGCGGCTTCTGTTTGTGCCCGGGGTAGATAAGTTCCAGTTCGGCCATCAGCTGGCATCCGTTGCAGACACCCAGCGAAAGAGTGTCACTGCGTGAATAGAACTTCTCGAGGGCGATACGTGCCTTTTCGTTATAGCGGAATGCCCCTGCCCATCCCTTGGCGGAACCAGGAACATCAGAATTGGAGAAGCCACCCACGAAGACTATCATTGAAATATCTTCAAGTTTTTCCCTACCGGTAACAAGATCGGTCATATGGACATCCTTAACGTCAAAACCGGCCAGCCAGAGGGCATAAGCCATCTCACGATCGCCGTTGACGCCTTTTTCCCTTATGATTGCAGCCCTTATGCCTGAAGCAGTCCTGCGGCCGGGATCAACCCCGGCATCGTGATAACTGCCCCTGAAGCTGCCTGTGTTGAACTTCAGCGGAGTGGCGCCTGAGAAGGAGAGCCTCTCCGATGCCTGCTGCTCACCACACTGACGCCTGTCGGCCAGGTATGAAGTGCGGAGCCACATGCCGCGGTATTCATCAATATCAAATATAAAGTCGCACCCGCCGTTTCTGAGGAATATCTTTCTTTCCGCCACCGGATGACCAATGACATGGTAAGTGATCCCCCTCTCAAGGAGGAACTCCTCAACAGCGGCTTCATCGGCCACCTGGATTATCACCCCCGGGTTCTGGCTCAGCAGAAGCCTTACGGGATCGGCCACGCCTACCGATTCAAGGTTGACTGCAAGTCCGCCCCCCTTGTTGGAGAAACACATCTCGAGGAGGGTGGTTATCATACCGCCGGCCGATATGTCGTGGCCAGCAACAACCAGGTCGCCGGCTATCAGCTCCTGTATTGCACTGAAGATTGTCCCGAACTGCCGGGGGTCGGCGATACGGGGTACCCTGTCGCCGGGGGTTCCGGCAAGCTGTGAAAATGAACTACCGCCCGGACAGAGATCATCACAGCTCATATCGATGTATATCAGGCTCTTACCAGGGTCGTTGACGATCACCGGTTCAACCAGTCGTCTTACATCCGACACCTCGGCAGCCGCCGAGATTATTACCGTTCCGGGTGCGTACACCGTCTCATTGCCATATTTCTGTGTCATCGAGAGGCTGTCCTTACCGGTGGGAATGTTGATGCCAAGTGCGATTGCGAAGGCACTTGCCGCTTCAACGGCAGCGTAGAGCCTGGCATCCTCTCCCTGGTTTTTGCAGGGCCACATCCAGTTGGCCGAAAGTGAGACTCCCCTAAGTCCGTGTGTCAGCGGGGCCCACACTATGTTTGTCAGTGCCTCGGCAATAGACAGCTGTGAGCCGGCTGCCGGGTCGACCAGTCCGGTTGCGGGTGCATGCCCGATTGAGGTCGCGACACCTGACCTGCCGGTATAGTCGAGCGCAATCACACCCATGTTGCCCAGAGGGTACTGCAGTTCACCCACACACTGTTGCCCGGCTATGCGGCCGGTAACACTCCTGTCAACCTTGTTGGTGAGCCAGTCCTTGCATGCCACCTCTTCCATCTGGAGCACCTGGGCGGTGTATTCGTAAATCTTTTCCGGGTCCCACCTGAGGGGGGCAAAGCCATGAGGTAGTGTGCTGTCGTTCATGACAGTACGCGGCGGGTCGCCAAAAAATGATGCCAGGTCGAGGTCAATCGGTTTCTCACCCGTCTCAGGATTTTCGAAGGTGAACCTGTTGTTACCGGTTATTTCACCTATGGCATAGATAGGTGCCCTTTCGCGTTCGGCAATCCTTTTCAGGGTATCGAAGTCGGTTCTGGCAATAACCAGGCCCATTCTCTCCTGTGATTCATTACCTATTATCTCCCTGGCTGACAGGGTGGGGTCTCCAACCGGGAGTTTGCTGATATCAATCTTCCCTCCGGTAGCCTCAACCAGTTCCGACAGGCAGTTCAGGTGCCCGCCGGCGCCATGATCGTGAAGCGATATGACCGGGTTCCTGTCTGACTCGGCAAGGGCCCTCAGTGCATTGTAAACCCTTTTCTGCATTTCGGGATTGGCTCTCTGAACGGCATTCAGCTCAATGGAACTGTGGAATTCTCCGGTATCGACCGATGATACGGCTCCGCCACCCATTCCTATCCGGTAGTTATCACCGCCAAGAAGAACCACCAGGTCTCCCTTCGAGGGTACAGCCTTTTCGCTGTCCTGCCTGCGGCCGAAGCCTATTCCCCCGGCCAGCATTATAACCTTGTCGTAGCCATATTTTTTAAGAGAAGTGAATGTCTCATAGGTGAGCACCGATCCGCAGATAAGTGGTTGCCCGAACTTGTTGCCGAAATCGCTGGCGCCGTTCGATGCTTTTATAAGAATGTCTTCCGGTGTCTGGTACAGCCACTTCCTTGGTTCGGTGATCTTCTCCCAGTCGCGGCCCTCTCCGTTTCGCGGATATGAGGTCATGTAAACGGCCGTGCCGGCAACGGGGAATGCCCCTTTGCCACCTGCTATGCGGTCGCGTATCTCTCCCCCGGTTCCTGTTGAGGCACCGTTGAATGGTTCCACCGTAGTGGGGAAGTTATGTGTTTCGGCCTTCAGCGATATCACTGTCTCAGCCTCCGATATCCTGAAATAATCGGCCGTGTCCTGTGTTGCCGGGGCAAATATTTCAGCCACAGGACCCTGCAGGAAAGCACAGTTGTCGCGGTAGGCCGATACCACCCTGTTCGGGTTTGTCCTGGTGGTGGCCTTTATAAGCTGGAAGAGAGTACTCTCCCTCGTTTCACCGTCAACCACAAATGTGCCGTTGAAAATCTTGTGACGGCAGTGTTCCGAGTTTACCTGTGAGAAGCCGAACACCTCACTGTCTGTAAGCCTGCGGCCCAGCGAGGCGGATAGTTTTTCGAGGTACCCGATCTCCTCATTGCTGAGGGCCAGACCCTCCTTTAAATTGTATGCGGCAATATCCTCAATCTCGACGATGGGTTCGGGCTCCCTGTCAATGGTGTACAGATCCTGCCCCAGTCCGTGATAAACCATCTGCAGCATCCTGTCGTACACGGGTTCACCGGGGGGTGCCGGGAAAAATTCTTCAATTCGTGTTATTCCCGTCAGACCCATATTCTGGGTTATCTCAACGGCATTGGTGCTCCAGGGTGTTATCATCTCTTTTCTGGGTCCCACAAAAGTGCCTTTGAGTTCTGCTTTTTCGAGAAGAGTTGCCATATTGAAAAGCCATGCAAGCTTTCCGGTATTTTCGACTGATAGTTTCTGACTGGTACCGACGGCGATGATGCTTTTTGTGTTGCTTTCGAAAAAGAGGATCAT
>JAVEWX010000253.1:0-3053 GCA_034004335.1 Bacteroidales bacterium
CTGGTAGCATAAACCGTAGGTCTTGCGTCTTACGTCTTGCGTCTTGTGTCGCAACCACAAAGGTTTAAGAAAGTCCGAAATTGATATATTTACAATTAATTATTAGCTTTGCAAAAACTGATATCCATGATGAGTTACGATTACAATACACAACGGAAAAGAATGGCGCTGCCCGAATACGGCAGGAATGTCCAGAAGATGGTTGATCACATTAAAACCCTCCAGGACAGGGATGAACGGAACCGTGCAGCAAAGACCATAATACAGATAATGGGGAATCTGAATCCCCAGATCCGTGATATTGGCGACTTCAAGCATAAATTATGGGATCACCTGGCCATAATTGCCGATTTCAGCCTCGACATCGATTCACCTTTTCCTCCGCCCGAGCGCGAGAAATTAGTGGCAAAACCCAATGAGGTTCCATATCGTCAGGGTGACATAAGGTTCCTTCATTACGGAAGGATAATAGAGCTGATGATAGGTGCGGCTGTCCATCTCGACGAAGGTAAAGAGAAGGAGTATCTCACCAACCTGATAGTAAACCAGATGAAGAAATCCTACATCACCTGGAACAGAAGCCAGGTAAGTGATGAAGTAATCTTTAATGATCTGAAACTACTATCGCGCGGAAGGCTTAAGATAACAGAAGGCATAAAGATACTTGAGGTTAAGGATCTGATTCCTCCCGTCAAGAAGAAGCCTCAGCAGGGCAGGCCTCAGGGGAGACAACAGAACAAGCCTTACAACAAGAAAAAGGTATATAATCGCCATTAATGGGTAGTTTTATTGTTGAGGGAGGCAGACCGCTCCGGGGTGATATTGTACCGCAAGGTGCAAAAAATGAAGCCCTGCAGGTAATATGCGCCACTCTCATCACTCCCGAAAAAGTTACAATTTCCAACATCCC
This sequence comes from Bacteroidales bacterium, assembly GCA_034004335.1. GTDB lineage: Bacteria > Bacteroidota > Bacteroidia > Bacteroidales > VadinHA17 > SLNP01. The sequence continues at coordinate 911 of JAVEWX010000253.1, forward strand.
CGATATAAGCGATGTAAACAGGCTGATAGAGCTGATCAGCTGTCTTGGCGTAAAAATTTCAAGAGAGTCAGGTTCATCCATGAGCTTTGAAGCTATTGACATCGACCTTGATTATCTTCAGACTCAGCAATTCAGGACCCAGAGTTCGAGCATAAGAGGTTCAATCATGATAGTGGGCCCCTTGCTCGCACGTTTCGGGCGTGCCTTTATCCCCAAACCAGGGGGCGACAAGATAGGGCGCAGAAGAGTTGACACCCATTTTACAGGATTCACCAAACTCGGGGCAAAGTTTGAATTCGATACCACCGATCCCTTTTACCGGGTTGAAGCCAGTTCGCTGACAGGAGCCTACATCCATCTTGATGAAGCGTCGGTGACCGGTACGGCGAATATTATTATGGCCGCTGTACTTGCCAGGGGAAGAACGACAATCTACAATGCGGCCTGTGAACCCTATATTCAGCAGTTGTGCAGAATGCTGGTCTCAATGGGTGCCAGGATAGAGGGCATCGGGTCGAACCTTCTTCATATCGACGGCACGTCCCGGCTTGGAGGCTGCCTCCACACCATTCTGCCCGACATGATCGAAATAGGGTCGTTCATAGGGCTGGCAGCCATGACCGGATCGGAGATCACCATCAAGGATGTCTCGTATGAGAACCTCGGGATCATACCCGACTCGTTCCGGAGGCTTGGAATAAATATTGAACGTATTGCCGACGACATATACATCCCCAGGCATGATCACTATGAGATTGAGACCTTTATCGATGGTTCTATAATGACGATAGCGGATGCCATCTGGCCAGGGCTGACTCCCGATCTACTGAGCGTTTTTCTTGTCACTGCCACCCAGGCAAAGGGAGCCGTGCTTATCCACCAGAAGATGTTTGAAAGCCGCCTGTTCTTCGTCGACAAGCTCATTGACATGGGTGCCCAGATTATTCTGTGCGATCCGCACAGGGCAACCGTGATCGGAATGGACAAGATGATAAAGCTGAGGGGAACGACAATGTCGTCGCCCGACATCAGGGCAGGAGTGGCCTTGCTTATAGCAGCACTTTCGGCCGAAGGGAAAAGCGTAATACACAATATTGAACAGATCGACAGAGGCTATCAGCAAATAGATGCCCGCCTGAATGCTCTCGGGGCATCAATCACCAGGACTTAATAATTACCGGATTTTCAGAACCCCCCGAAAAAAGTTTTTCAAATAAATCATCCTAAACCGGCTCGGGTTCCGTTTCTGTCAAATTGTCAAATAAAGGACGTTGGCAGATATTTTGCTGACACAAGGTATAACTCAGAAAAACTAATTAGTAATGGTCAAGAAGAAATTTTTCTCAACAAACGGGGAGAAGGGAAAAAATAACACCGAAACAACTGAAAACAAAGATAATGCAAAGGCTCAGGACACTGAAGAGCCCGATCAGGAAGAGGTGACTTCCGAAGCTGAAGCTGAAGCAGGTCAGCCTGAACAGGCTGCTGAGGTGAAGGAGGAACCTGACAATAAGAAGGACGAACAGAGGGTTATACTGGAAAAACTGGCAGAGATGCAGGACAAATACCTCAGACTGTCAGCCGAATTTGACAATTACAGAAAACGTACCCTGAAGGAAAAGATGGATATCTCAAAATACGGAGGGGAAGAGGTTCTGAAAGACATCCTGCCGGTGATTGATGATTTCGACAGGGCCCTGAAACATATGGAATCATCGGAGAACTGCGAGGGAGTAAAGGAAGGTGTAATGCTGATATACAATAAATTAATTGAGTATCTGAAACGTAACGGAGTCAGCGAGATACCAGCGCTTAATGAGGTTTTCAACGTGGATCTTCACGATGCCACAGCCAGAATCCAGGTGCAGGAAGAAGAAAAGAAAGGTAAGGTTGTGGAAGTACTGCTTAAAGGCTATTACCTTAAGGACAAGATTTTGAGACATTCAAAGGTTGTAATAGGAGACTAAGGAAAAGAAACATACGCACGGGATGGAAAAGAGAGATTATTATGAGGTGCTTGGCGTGTCGAAGGAGGCAACTAAGGAGGAGATAAAGAAAGCATACCGGAAGCAGGCATTGAAGTATCATCCCGACAAGAATCCAGGAGACAAGGTTGCCGAGGAGAAATTCAAGGAGGCAGCTT
>JAVEWX010000254.1:0-3049 GCA_034004335.1 Bacteroidales bacterium
CTTTCTTCCGGGATCAAACTCACCTATCCTCATCCTTATTGTGAACATATTAACAAGAGCAAGATCCATGTCGGCTTCTGTTATCAGACCCTGTTTCAGGGCGTCAAGGGCATAGGCCTGGTAATAATCTCCACAGTCGGTGTCGACTCCCGATTTTAGTCCCATGGCAGTGGCTTCGGCCCCTGATTTGGCATAGTAATGTCCCGTCTCAATGTCTTCAATGGCTGAACAATCTCCTGTGACATAGCCATCGAGTCCATAGACCTTCCGTGCGATTGTATCGACAAAGTACCTGCTTGCCGACATCGGGACTCCTCTTACTGCGTTGTAGGCGGTCATGATGCTGGGAAGCCTGTCCCTCTCAATGAGGGTTTTGTAAGGGGCAAGATAGAATTCCCTCATGTCCCTGTCGTCCATCTCTGAACTGCTTGTATGGCGGTCGAACTCACTGTTGTTGGCAAAATAGTGTTTCCCGCACGGAACTGTCTTCAGATAAACGGGATCATAGCCCATCATTCCGCGAACGAATCCTCCTCCTATCTCTGAAATAAGAAAAGGATCCTCTCCGTATGATTCACCCGTGCGTCCCCACCTGGGGTCCCTGACAGGTTCCACCACCGGAGACCAGAATGTGAGGTTGGCAATCACATCGTGATTGAAGGCCCGGGCCTCATCCGAGATAGCTGATGCTTCCAGTTCCATCAGGTCAGGGTCCCATGCAGAACCCAGTGATGCGCTGCTCGGGAAGGAAGTTGCAGCCCCTGCATTGGGGTTAAACATTCCCACTACTCCGTGGAGAGCCTCGCCCCAGACATTATAGGTATTGATTCCAAGCCTTGGCACAGCAGCCATGCTGTTTCCCAGAAGACTTTGCTTCTCTTCTGGCGTCAGCCTCGAAACAAGATCGGCAGCCCTTTCTTCAAATGAATAGGCTGTGTTCAGATAAACGGGCTTCTTTGAACTGTCGCTTCCTGGCATAAAAGCCGTAACCGCCAAAAAGGCAAGAATCAGAAAGATAACTTTGGAAAATTTGATTTTCATTCCTTAAGATGTTAATATTATTCACTTTACAAATAATCATAGTGCCGGATTCCTGTTAAAAGAGGGTGCCAGACCGGGGCACCCTCTCCATTCTAACTTACAAACCCATAATCACGCGAATTTTAATACCCCCAGTTTTGAAGCAGATTCGTATTCCTGTCAATTACGGTCTGAGGTATAGGATTAAAGTATTGTTTCCTGTTGAACACATGAGGATGGTTCAGTGAGATCTTTGTGTATGTCCATACTCCGGCATTCGTTGCAGGCACTGTGTTTTCGATAAGCATGCCGTGAAGGTCTGCGTTCATATTGACCTCAGCAATCTTCCATCTCCAGAGGTCAAACAGCCTCTTTTGCTCGTATGCAAATTCAATGCGACGTTCGCGGCGTATCGCCTCGCGCATCTGTTCCTGTGTCAATCCTTCCGCCAGGGCAGGAAGATCGGTTCCCGGCCTCGTCCTTACGGCATTTATGGCTTCATATACAGATGCATCGGGTCCGACAGCTTCATTCTGTGCTTCGGCATAGCCAAGAAGCACTTCGGCATAACGGTAATATACATGGTTCATCCCGCACAAGTTACCACCCCTCGGATGAAGGTTGTCGAGCCTTTTCTTGAAATAGTAACCGGTGTTCCCAACGTCATCACTACCGCGGTCGATCTCGTTCTTTGAAGGGTTGACCTTATCGACCCTTGTATAGATTATATCCGGTGTAGCCATCCAGTCCTGCTTGTATTCTGCCCCGTCGTAAACGATAAAGTCATAGAACCTTTTTTCGCGTCCGACATACGGATTCTGAGGATCGTAGCCAGATAATGGATCGTCGATATCGAGACCGTTTGCCATCTGGTAGTCATCAACAAGCTCCTGAGTAGGGCAGTAGTTGCCCCAGGTGTAGTAGGTACCGTGTATCCACACCGGTCCGCCATAGGTGTCAAAGGTGTTTGCCATTGTTGTCATCACATGCTGCCTGTCCCAGATAACTTCCGAATTGTACTCGTTTGCCTCGTACCAGAAAGCTGACATGGGGCTGAACAGCCTGTAATCGGTGGAACCCTTGTGGCCATAAGTGTCGATGAAGTGCTTGAATGTAGCAGCAGCAGCACCCCATCTTGCCGGATCGGGGGTGGCAAAACTCTGCATGTCCTTATTGCCGGCTTCGTTTGGCACTGCCGGAGAAGCTGAGTTATAGGCAGGACTGGCTGCAAACAGCTGTACCCATCCCTTGATCATAGAGGCAGCACCGAGTGTTGCACGACCTGCATTTGCATTTCCGTTGTTGTATTTCACGGGCAGGTAGCCGTTGCTGATAATGGAGCTCATCTCATCGACTATATACTTAAGTGTCTGTTCGAAAGTGCTCCTGGGAAGTTTCATTTCCGCATCGTCCATTGAAATCCTGTCCTGCGGTTCAGTAAGAATAACAAGACCACCAAGCTTGACAAACTGTTCGCTGTAAAAATAAGCTCTGAGGAAACGGGCTTCGTCCATTCTTTTGTTATACCAGTCTTCAGAAAAGTTTGCCTTGTTTTCAGTGATCTTCTGGATAAAGGTGTTCAGTTTCCTGACTTTAGTGTACAGCGAGCCCCATCCTTCGTACTGGTCGGGACCGCCGGTACCGCCCCATACAGATGTATTGGCGCCTCCGGATTTTTCAACGATGCCTTTTTTCCAGTTAAAGGATGTATAATAGAAACCTGCATCATTGTCATCAGTGAAATTGTCAAGGTTGTCAGGCTGGTTCGACTTTGCCTGAAGATCACTGTAACAGTCATTCAGGTATATGTCAGCATTCCCTTCGCTTGCCCACATAGTGGCATCAGTAAGCCTCGATTTGTCGACCGTTTCGAGGTAATCCTCCTGATCACAGGAGGCCACGCTGAAAAGGATCAAGCCTATGAATGCAATGTTCCTGATTAAATTAAATTTTATCATAGCAATTAGTTTTAAATCAGTTAGAAGGTTACGTTTGCACCAACGGTGAAAGTTCTCATATTGGGATAACC
>JAVEWX010000255.1:0-3031 GCA_034004335.1 Bacteroidales bacterium
CAATAAAACAAAGGAATTTCGACTGGGATGATGATGGTGTTATTCTCGTTGTTTCGACTTACAAGCAGGGTTTGCCTGTGCCTGTGTCAAATGAAGATGATGAAAAGGTATCTGTGATTCCCGTTGAAGCGGCGGAGATAGGGAAATCACTTGATTTTCAGTTTCACAAGAAGCAGGATTATGTGGTGAGGAACAATAACGTGGTGATGTCGCTTGAAAACCAGCGGGGCGACGCCCTTCAGTTCTTCAGTTCGCCCCTCGGCGGCGTGCCGGTATACCAGCCGGTGATCTCTGTCAGGAAAAAAACAAACTAGTATTATCTCAAATGATGTTTGTACATAGGATCAGGTTTGGCATCATGATATGCCTGGTATTGTTTTCGGAAATTTCATCCGGGCAGGCTTTCAGATTCAGGAATTACGGTACGGAGAATGATTTGCCCAGCGAAGTGATTTATACACTCGTTCAGGATAACAATGGTTACCTGTGGGTTGGGACTACCGAAGGACTTGCCCGTTTCGACGGATTCAGCTTTTTCAGGGTGAGTTATCAGGATTCCTCGTCCGGCCGTTATCCGACGGTTTCGATAAGGGACAGCAGGGGAATACTGTGGTTCGGGTGTAACGATGGAACGCTTTTTTACACTGCGGGAAATGAGCTTCATCAAACGGTATTGCCGAACTCCTCAGGTTCGGGTATAAGTTCTGTACTGGAGGGAAGTGACGGCAGAATATATGTTATCTCTCAAAGAATGCCACTGTTTGTGGTCGATCCCGGTAATCCCGGTGAAGGCCAAAGGATAGAATCCCAGGCTGATCCTACAATGTTTTCAGCAGCACTGGCCTCCACCGGCGAACTTCTTATCGGGACACAGGAGAACATGCTTATCTGCCGGATAGAAGGGAATTCGCTTGTAGTTAAAGGTACTGTGGAGGGATTTGATTATTCGAGGGTGATGTCCGTTACTCCGATGGGAGACGGAAGCAGCTTCATTGTTGGTACCGACGGCAACGGCCTGTTTCATTTTCAGTTAAAGGGCGATACGGTGTCGCTGTCGCGTTTTGGAGGTTCTGAACTCCTTGCATCTCTTCCGGTCAGATCAATAATGAAAGATTCACGGAACAATTACTGGATTTCTACTGCCGGATTCGGAGCAGTAAGGCTGGAATTGAGCGAGGAAACTGACTCAATTTCCTCCTTACGCTTTCTGGATCGATCGGCAGGTCTCGAGGGTGATTATGTAATGACTGCTTTTGAAGACTCGGAAGAGAATATCTGGTTGGGCTTCAACGGGAACGGTCTTTCCATAATGACTTCCGATTCATTCGAATTCCATGTTCCTGGCGGTGCCGGAATGCCTCGGAACATCATTTTTTCAGGAAAGAAGGGAGAGGATTATATTCTGGGAACTTCATCAGGCTATTACATGTACAGCCTTAAGGAGCGCAGGACAATATCTTTCACTCCTCTGTCCACTCAGGGAGGCCGTATCGAGGCAGGTTCTTACTATATTGACAATGAAGGGGAAATCTGGATAGGAACAAAAGGCACAGGACTTTTTAAGGTCAGTCCTAAAGGAGGTGTTACAAGCTTTTACCACTCGGGAGATACCGGGGCCGACAATATTACTGGCATCAGGATATTCGGTGACAATATCTGGCTTTCGACCATTAACGGAGTGTATATTGTATCGCGGCAGACGGCAGCTCTCAAGCAGAGTTATGTTATGAACACCGGTCTTGCCCACAACTACATAAACCAGATCCTTCTGCTGGAGGATGGCAGCGGTTATGTTGCAACCAACAGCGACCGGCTTGACCGGATCGATCCCGATTCGGGAATAATTAAATCCGGACTGGTAATGTACGGCACCCTTCTCAACAAGGCCCTTGCTCTCGACCGCGACAGCCGGGGGGCAGTATGGGTGGCAACCGAAGGCAACGGAGTGTTTGAATTCTATGACGATTCGGTAAAAACCCTTACAACTGCCGGCGGTCTTATGTCGAACTATGCCTATGCCATCCTTGCCGACAGCAACGACGACATCTGGATGAGTCACAGGCAGGGCGTTTCGAGGTATAATCCTGAAAGCGGAAGGACAAAAGTATTCAGTACCAGTTTTGCCAACGGAGGAACCTGCAATGAGAGAGCCATATATGAATCGCCCGATGGCAAGATACTTATCGGCACAACACAGGGAGTGATTATCTACGACAGGGAAAAGGACAGGAAATCAGGTTCAGCCCCTCTCAACAACATAAACTCAGTTACCATAAATGATGTGGTTTTTCCTTTCAGGGAGTCGTATTCCCTTCCCTACAGGAAACGGTATGTTGTAAAGGTCAGTTATACAGGAATAGATTTCAGTGAGCCTGAAATAGTATATTACAGCACCTACCTCGAGAACTACGACGAAGACTGGACGGCGCCTTCGTCTGCCCGCGAAGCAGTTTACAACCTGAGTGACGGGAAGTACAGGTTCAATCTGGTTTCGGTCAATGAGGACGGAATAACTCAGGAGAATCCGCTTGTTTTCACAATCAACATCAAGAAGCCGGTTTGGCGGACATGGTGGTTCCTCCTGTCCCTTCTTGGATTGTCGGCCGGAGTGGTAGCGCTTATAATAAGGGAGAGGGAGAAGGCTCACCGAAAGCTCCAGGAATATCTGGAATCGGAGCTTGCTGCCAGGACTCAGGTTGTCATGAAGCAGAAATCCGAGCTTGAAGCCCAGAACCTTGAAATTACCGACAGTATCAACTATGCAAGGAGAATCCAGTCGAGCATACTTCCTGACCTTAAACGTCTGAAAGAGCACTTCGGCGATGCCTTTGTTCTTTTCTATCCGCGCGATATAGTCAGCGGTGATTTTTACTGGTTCGACCAGCTCGATGAGGATCATTTCATTCTGGTTTGCGCCGATTCAACAGGCCACGGAGTACCGGGAGCATTCATGTCGATGATCGGTTCGACCCTTCTTCAGGATATAGTAACGAGGCAGCGTATTACCAAACCATCGGAAATCCTTTCAATG
>JAVEWX010000256.1:0-3016 GCA_034004335.1 Bacteroidales bacterium
CGGCACCGTCAGCCAGTGCCTTTTTCACTGCTACAGTGTCAGCCTTTATTGTTGCGATGTAGAGAGGATCTTCTGCTGTTTCCTGCGGGAACAGATTCAATGACATGAGTGTTCCGGTTATTATCGCGATAACCGTTACGAGTTTTTTGTTGATTTTTTTGTTTTTCATGGTGTTTATATTTTATGAATTTTTGTTAAGTCATATTCGATGCATTTTTTGCCTCGGCAGCACGTCGCTTTGCCTTTACCCCCTGGAACAGGGCGAGCACCCCTACCAGGAAAAAGACAGCAGCAATTCCTGCCAGCATCAGGTCGCCTGACTTGGTGCCGGTTTGCAGTACTGCAGATTCTGGCAGGTCGGGATCATAATAAACGTCGACCTCCTTGCCGGCAGGATATTCTGCCTGCAGGCGTTTTGCCTTTGAGACGTTGTTGTCAAGAGCTCCGTCGCCTACTGTAATCTTTGAGGAGGAATATTTCTTGCCTTCAACGGAATAAGAGTAGGCAATATCGGGCTGGTAATGGGTATTTCCATCCCTTTTAAAAACTTGGACCTCAGATTTGGTAATGGTGCCCGGCACTGACGGCCAGCTCTTTGATGTAGCTGCATGTTGCAGCGGGGGCAGGGCAAAGAAAAAGAATATTGCTGCGCCGACGAGTGCAAATATGATTCCCATGGTAACGGGGTTGGCGTTGCCGGGTTTTCTTGATCGTGGTGAACCGATTCTGATCATTGATTTAATTTTTTGAGATATAATGCTTATTTCGTAAGAATGGTTATTTCAGTCATTTGAGTGCCGTCTTCCCAGCAGGTTACCGTTGTGCCTTCAGGGACTTCCATGCTTCGGATGCCCATGTCGTCTTCAATACGTATTGTTCCTTTAAGTGCGGTCACCTCGAGTACTATGCCATCCTGGAGGTCGAGATAGTATGCGGTTGTGTTTTCGGGTAGTGACTCATATCCCTCAATCAGCTCATCTTTTTCGGGGTTATGCTGTTGTACTGAAGAGCTTGTTGATGGAGGTTTACTCTCCGGCAGGGGACAGGGAACAAAATCGGGGTCAGCCGAGGCGTAAAACAGGGGTTGTGAAGGTATCAGGAACCCTCTTCTTCCTGTCACGGCAGTTCTTGTATTAGGATTGAAGCTTTGATCACCTCCCATTATTTCATTTACTTTAACATATAATTTTCCTTGTAGTACATCTATTAGTGACGGTTTGCCAGATTTGGCACAGGGTGCTGATAACACAAGTTTAGTTTTAGAGCCCAGCCGATAACACGAACCATCGGACAATCTTACCTCAATTCTCGACTTAGGTCCTGTGGTAATCACGTCTCCTTCGCCTACTTTTCTTGCTCCATTGGTTGCAGGAACACCGTTAAATTTCACATCTCCTTTTACAAATCTGATAGTGGCATCGCACTCCTCTGAGCGTTTTACAAGCATCCACGAGGTGGAGATTTTTGAGATATATGAGCATTGCATATCTCCGTGCACCAGCCTCGCCAGTTCTCCGGGGATGCACTGATTGCAATTATCAGAGACAGTATTGTCAACCACATTGGTCCCCTCAAGGTAATCGAGGTTTCCAAGCTTCATTTTTGTGCCGATGCCAATAGGAAAGTCGATTGTGGTAGTCTGACTCACCGATTTGGGAGGCGTCTGCTTATCAAGGCAGGGGAAATACTCTTCGTTATAGTTTTCTGAGGTTATGTTCATCCTGAGTGTACCCATCATCGTAAGGAAGTATTCATCGCCCCGGAACATCAGCTGTCCTCCTTCTATGAACGGCTTCCCGGTGTTTAAACGACTGGAGACAACTGTGGTGCTGCGCTTGCGGGTATCACCCGGGGTGGCTTTGTGGGTAAACTCGAGACGGTCGTTATAGCAGGGCTGTGAAGATTTCTGATCTTCACCCGTATTGCTGACAGTGTTTACGAAGTCAATGCTCTCTTCAACACTTGTCAACTTGAAGGCGGAGAGTCCCTGAATGCCGCCGGTGCCTCCTGTGAAGGTTACATAAAAGGTGGCGTCAATAAGACGCTTCTCATTGACAGACACATTCCAGTCGTAACCGTCATCGGATCCTCCTCCGCCTGCATTTTTGGAGACCTCAAGCCTGAATTCCACGGGACCGCTGTAGGTTATCATCTGGGCTTTAAGGGTCGGGATGCTGCAGCAGAAAAACGAGAGTGCAATAATTGCAGATAGATTCTTCATCAGATTGATAATTTATGTTTTATTGGTTATACGCAACTTTCATCGGGTGTGACAATCAATTACTGTTGTGAGCTATTGCTCATGTACGTTACATTGTTATTTATGTGTCATCAGTTAATTATTCATTAGTGCAGCCTGGTTCAGTTTTGTCTCACCCTGTCTGCTTTTAACCATTTACAACAGACTACTCACAGCAATTCTATTCCAGCCTGAACATAACAGAGTGCTCATGCCTTATCCTGTCAGGGTAGAGGTATTCTTTCTGCATGCATTTTAATATGTAGTAACCCGGACCAAGCTCAGGAAATGCCTCTGACAGTGCATGCCCCTCTTCTGTCTCTTCAAATTCAGTAATTTCCCTGTATGCAATCCTGAAGTCCTGACGGTAAATTTCAAGTACAACCTTATAGGGTTTTTTCGTAAAGAGGCAGTTCACAATTGCGCCGGGGTTTCCTTCCTCAACCCACATTTCTTCAAGATTCGTGGAAGTGTCCCGGAACCAATCCTCATATTCTTCTGCCAAGGCTTTTGCCAATTCCCTTGCATCAAAAGATCCTGTAAAAAGTTGTATTTTAATTCTCTTTCTTACAATCTGCAGCATCTTTGCATTGCTGGAGTAGGCCTCTGTTGTTTCCGGGTCAGAACAGTAAAACTTAATCTCATAGGTGCCTGTACCCAGACCAGACACATCAACAATAACCGCCGAAGGCTTCCATGATTTAACCCACAGGTTTGTGCGCGTATCTTCCGGAACACCCGGAAGATTTAGTTGTGAATAGTCTGTCTCAGCATAGA
>JAVEWX010000257.1:0-3010 GCA_034004335.1 Bacteroidales bacterium
AACACTTTTTGCAGGCAAGACTACAGAAGCGGGCAGTGTGACCGTTGAAAAGAATCCCGACGGGACCATCAAAGTAACCTATCAGCTTCTTCCCGGATTCTATTTGATCGAATCCCACCTGTCCCTGACATCTTCGCTGGAGGATGTGCCGCAGTCGAGGCAGCACAATCCTCAGGTAGGGCTCTTTGACTATAAGATGCACCATAATCCTCCTGTCGGATACTATGTATATGACAATATACCCGGGAAAGACTGCTATGTGATGGCTCATGCGGTTGTTGCCCGGGCTTCAGGATATAAAACCGATATCGGGGCTCTCGACATATCGCTGCCGACAGAGGCTAAGGTAACGGTATCTTACCCTTCACTGACGGGGACGGGATATTTCAGCACCATTGTAAGCGAGGGAGGTATACTCGATGGTATATACGATGGCTGGTGCGTCGATGTTGACAATGCAATTTACTCAGGAGTTGAGTATAATGTTAAGGTCTATTCCAGCTATAATGAGAGTATCTCCGATCCGTCAGCCGGTCTGGTCGATTATCCTGAGAACCTCGGCATGGTCAACTGGATAATAAACCAGGAATTTATCGGACAGACCTCTCCGGGCGGATTTGGTATTTACACTTACGGTGACATTCAGCGGGCAATCTGGGAGCTTGTCGATGCCTCTCCTTCCACATCAGGGCTTGGGCTCTGGTCGCAGGACAGGGTTGACGAGATCAGGGATGCAGCAGCACATCCGGAGACAGGGGAAGAATTTGTCCCGGATTGCGGTCAGAAGGTGGCGGTGATGCTGGTTCCATGGTCGGAAAGCGGTCAGCTGCCTGTCCAGATAACAGTTGCACAGATAACCATTCTGAATTATGGCCTTGTTTGTCAGCCGGTTATAACAAAACCAGAGTCAGCCTGGGCTGCAGGCAAAGATTTCGGAGGGTCGAACTGGGCTAAATATTTCTACTTCTGCTACCAGACAGGTTTTTAGTACCCCAGCGTAAACTCCTTCTCGGTTGCAGGCACACCTTCCTTCATCCACTGAGGCATGGGTTCGCCTTTAAGGTAATGTGCAAAGAACTGTGACATCCTTTTCTGAAAATCAACCTTGTTGGGATGTTTCAGCGGCCAGTGTGGTTCTCCGTTGTAGTTCAGCAGCCATGCAGGCTTGCCGAGACGCCGCAACCCGATGAAATATTCTATTCCCTGCCACCATGGAACATGACCGTCCTGGTCGTTTGCCATTATCAGGATGGGAGTTGTAACCTTGTCGAGGGTGAAAAGCGGGGAGTTTTCCCAGTACAGATAAGGTGCCTCCCAGATAGTTGCACCGATACGGCTCTGCTGGTGTTCATACTGAAACGAACGGTTGAGACCGGTCTCCCAGCGTATGCCTCCGTAGGCGCTGTACATGTTCACCACCGGGGCTCCCGATTCAATGGCTGCAAAAAGATTTGTGCGCGTCGCCAGGTATGCCACCTGGTAGCCGCCCCACGAGTGACCCTGTGCGCCGATCCTTTTCTCATCGGCGAAGCCCTTATTTATCAATGACATTATACCCGGCATTACACAGTTATACGCACTCTGTCCGGGATAGCCGTCGATATAAAAAACATCGGGATTGAATATCAGATAACCGTTTCCGGTATAGTAATGATAATCGATAGTCGACCTTCCGGGTTCAGGAATGTGGTGGGAAAACAGCCCGGAAGAGCTTTTTTCATAGAAATTCACTATCATCGGATATTTCTTCGAAGGGTCAAACCCCTCCGGTTTGAACAGAAGGCCTTCAATCTCACGTCCGTCGAGAGAAACCCATTTTACAACTTCAGCGCTGCCCCAGAAATATTCCTTCTGCTGCGGATTGGCATCGGTAATGCGTCTGCTGTTCTTGAATGCAAGGTCGGAAATATGGTAATCAGGAAACATTTCGAATGTTTCCATCGTATACATAATAATAGACTCGTCTCTTGCCTTGACCGGAGATCCAAGCCTGTAAGCGCCTCCTTTAAGCAGCGTTGGTGCGGCCTTTTTCCTCAGGTCGATCGAATAATAACCGCTTTCTCTCGATTTTTCGTTGAATCCGCTGAGATACTGTTTAACGGAAGGATCGATATAATCGTTTTCCGGATCGAAATCAAAGAGGCTGTATGAAACAAGATTTTTCCGGCCGTTAAGGCTAATGTTTACAGGTGGACGGCCGGCATGCGGATCAAGAGACCATATATCATACCTGTCGGAAATAAGAAAGGCTTCATCATCTTTCAGCCATCCTGCAGCAGGATATGAACCGGCAGCATCAGGTACATCGTTGAGTTCATCATGGCAGGGGAGAGTTGCCGGCGTTGTAAGCCTGTATTCTTTTCTTGCCGCTATGTCGTAGGAGTACCATGAGCTGTCGGAAGAATAGTACCAGTACAGATATTTGCCTGCAGGTGAAGACCTGGGCCTGGCACTGTAGCCTTCCTTGATTTTATCGGCCGCCCCTGAGACTATGTCAATCAGCCATGCGTCGGTTTTAGCTGAGCCGCCTTCCCACATCGATTCCAGCTCATAAGGAAGATTCGATGTTGCGAGAACCCAGGGAGCATCACCTTTGGCAATCAGCTGAATATCGGGTTTGTCGTCACTTCCGAGCTGTACTATCTTTTTTATATCATCATGCCATACAGCCATGAAGTTCCTCCTCATGTCGCGCTGCCGGTTTATAACCTGCACGGTGTGAAGCCTGCCCTCGGCATAGTGCCATACATCCACATTCGGACGGTCCTCGTCGAGAACAGTCGTATCTTTTATCATATATGCCGGTGAGGTGCCGAAGAAAAGCCTCTTGCTTTTTTCGCCGAAAGTGAGGCGGGCGTTTTCGTTTATTATCCATCCTTCAGGTATTCCCGCTGTTCCCTTTGCTGCGATCCTTACGGCATCACCGTTTCCGTTCCAGTGATATAGCGACCAGGAATTGCCCGTTTTGTCCTTTTCATCGGCGGTCATTATGAAAGCGGCCCTGTCGCCC
>JAVEWX010000079.1:0-13934 GCA_034004335.1 Bacteroidales bacterium
CAAAACGCGGGGTAAGTCCGTCCATATTGTAGGCTTCGGTGACATGCCAGAGAGCGGTATCCTGCGACAGGACCATCGTCATCAGGAATTCCGACCTGTTATCAAGCTCTCTTCCGTTAGGCAGCTGCGATTCACCGAGGCTTGCAAGATAAGTGTCGAAGGCCACCATTACAGAGTCCCCGGCAGCCAGTTGTCTGTCCGCCTCGATATCGAGGAAGAAAAAGCTGTTGTCGTGAGTGGCCCTGATGTTGCTGACTGGACCCGAGGGGTTGTCGGTAACATATGAAATTAAAGGCTCGACGTTCTTCTGATCGAACGAAATAAGTCCGAAATTCTGTTCCGGTGAACTCAGGTTATGCCAGAGCTGTCTTGTTGGAATTACATTTCCTCCTGAATTCATACCGTATGCTTCGAGATAGCTGACAATCCATGTAGGCTTGAACCATTCGTCCATCCATGCAAACATGAAGCCTCCCGCGCAGCCTGAGTTGAAAATATTATGCATCAGCCTCATATTCTTCTCACCCTGCTGTTTTTCGGAATAGCCTCCGTGATGCATGTCGCTGAACGACTGGTGTGCGCTCCCCCAGCTCGAGGGCACTCCGAATTCGGCAATAACCAGCGGCATACCGGAATAATGTTCCTTCAGATCGTTGAGATAACCCAGATAGCTGTTTGGCCCGTACTGGTCGCTGTAGGTAAGGTATGAAGGCTGCTCACTTATGAAATTCGGATAATAGGGATAGGCATGGTATGATGCAAATATACCGGGTTCGGGATCGCTGAGATTTATCTTTGTCATATCATAATGAGCCTTGTCCTCGTCGGTATAGATCTCCGTGGGATGCGTCAGGGGATCGAGAGTTGGCCAGCTTGAGAAGCTTACCGGCCTTCTGACCGTGTAGTTATTTGATTCATACTGTATGGTCTGTTCCAGCATTCTTGTGCAGAAAACCTCGCTGGCCTTTGCACCGCTGATGCTGAGATACCTGCCGCTGAACGAACTTACTGAAGGATTTCTGTTGTCGGTTGTATCGACTTCCTGGGGGCTGATTTCCCTGCCCAGAATATAACCGGCGGTCCATCTTGAAACATCGGAGAGGTATCTTCCGTATGACTTTCCGTACCTGTAACCAATATCGCCGTTCCCGTTTATGCAGTCGATAACCTCCTTTATGTCTTTCGTGAAGACATCGATCCGTCTGAGCAGGTCGTAGGACTGAGGATTTTGTGCGTCTTCAACCTCGTCGAGCCAGATACCCTGGAAGAGAAGAAGAGGATTATCGGGATGCCTCTGATTGTAGTTTGCGAGCTTCTCATAAAACACAGGCGGATGGAGGGTATAAACCCTGATGCTGTTGAACCCTGCTTCAGCCATTTCCCTTATCCAGTTCTCATACACCTCGGGAGCAAGGGCATAGCCGATCTCTCCCGGGAAATATCCGGGAGGCGATGATCCCAGGTTGATCCCCTTCAGGAGAAGCGACCTGTATACGCTTCCGGTGTGCATCGCAATGTGGTTTCCCGAGGTTTTAAAAGGCAGTTCCTGACGGAGAGTAAGCTCAAAATCGATTATCGTGTCGCGGGCTATTGTGATATCAGTAAGCCTGACGGGATAGTAATTGTCACTCTGAACCGTTGTGGCTACCCGGAACCGGAACTCACCGGAAGAGGGAGGAATAAGGGGAGGCATCATATCGGGTTCAAGAGCTGTACCTGCCGAGTAGCCTGAGAATCCCCGGGCCTTTATCAGCTTTCCCGACAGGGTTTTCCCCCTGAAGGTGATGCTGTAGAAATAGAAACCATTTGGCTGAGGCGCCCCGTTCTGGTTGCATCCGTCCCATACAATATGGTAGCTTCCGGCATCGATGGAATCAAAATACTCCTCCTTGACCTTCTTCCCGGAATAATTGTAGATCGACATCCTTATATCCCCGTCGCTGCTTAAAATAAAAGGTATGTTCACCGAATAGCTGAAAGGATTCGGATAAGGTACCCCGATTTCTATCAGGTTCGAAATATCTTCGTATATATTTGAAATTCTGAGCGAATAAGTGCCATCGGTTAATGTCCTGGCCGAATATTCGGCAGTTCCGGCTATCATTGAAACCCTTGCGTTCGGAATCGAAGCTCCAAACTGGTCAGTCACCACCCCTGTGACATAATAATCCCGGCCCAGCAAATCGGCGCTGTGGAAGGAGGGTAGCAGAATAATCAACATGAACATGATAATGGCACGGTAGGAACAAATAATTATTCCGGATGAGGGCCAAGGTGTTTTACACCTGCGAAAAATACTGTGAAGTAGCATTAATTTGTACTTTTATGATCATCAAAACAGTGAGAGCTTCAATATATGGATATTAACGGAGTTTCATACAGTAATATTGAGGGGAAAGATAATAAAGAGATTGCAAACCTCATAAGGAGTGTCTTCAGGGAATTTGGCATTGACCGTCCGGGTACGGTATATTTCGATCCGACCACTGACAGGTTATATGAGCTTTTCAGGATCGGAGGGTCGGTTTACTGGATTGCCCGGGTTGACGGTGCCATGGCCGGAGGGTGCGGCATTTACCCGACAGACGGCCTTCCCGAAGGGTGTGCCGAGCTTGTCAAGTTTTATCTTCTTCCGGAATACAGGGGAAAGGGGATAGGCAGGACACTTATGGAGCTATGCTTTGATTCGGCGAGAAGCATGGGCTATCGTAAGCTCTACCTTGAATCGCTGCCGGAACTTTCAAAGGCAGTGTCGATGTATGTAAAGTCGGGATTCAGGCATATAGACCATGCTCTGGGAAATTCGGGCCATTTCGGCTGCGATATCTGGATGTTGAAGGAACTATAATACGTTATAACATTGTTATAACATATTTGTAAGTATGCAACAATCGATTTTCTTGGAAAATTAACCTCTTCCCCCTGACTCTACTCTTTGTACACATCTTTTTGCAAGTTAAAATCATTTTCCGGTTCCCCTTTTTGTTTACCCCCCCAACCCCTTTGTGGCTATCGCTGATCAACTTTCCTGCCAGTTGGGTCTACCCCCCTAACCCCTTTGTGGGTATTGCTTATCAACTTTCCTGCCAGTTGGGTCTACCCCCCAACCCCTTTGTGGGTATTGCTTATCAACTTTCCTGCCAGTTGGGTCTACCCCCCAACCCCCCTTCTATGTGTAAAAACAAAGGTTCAGTCGGTTATTTTGATAAAAAAATAATTTCTATAAAAACATCCTTCTATTAGCAGATTCAATTTATTGAACTGCAACGTCTTGTTTAATCTTTATAAAAAGTGAGCTGTTGCCTAAAGGTAGCAGATCAATTTAATGACTGCAGAGGGTTGGTAACAGTCTCACTCATATTTTTGTTTTTATAGGTTTCTTTTTCTATTAAGCATACATAAGGTTTTTTATTCATTAAAACATATCTTATTCTGCTTAAGAGCTTCTTCGCAATCTTTATTATTGCTTTGTTAGATTCCATTCTTTTTATGAACGTAAGATAACTGTGCATCAATGACGGATCATTTCTTATTGCAGTCCATGAACTTTCAATGATTGCGGTTCTAAGCACATTATGCCCCCTGGGGGTAATATCTCCAGTCTTATCTTTTTCACCTGAAGACTTTGTCGATGGAACCAGCCCAATGTAACCACAAAGTTTGTCAATATTACTAAAACGTTCAATTGCTTCCAGTTCCGTTAATATTATCATGGCAGTTAATAATCCTATGCCTGGTACGCTTTTTAGCAATTTAACATTGTCTTTGTATCTTTCAGTATTTGATAACTGCCGGATTTGTCTGTTTATAGACAAGATGGATGTTCTCAGATTTTTACATTCATTAATCAAGACTCTTAACGCTTCTTTCCCGCTGCCATTATCTATTTCAAGACTCTCTAACCATAACATAAATCTGTTTGACCAGTGGCTCTGAGGATTGGAAAATGATGGAGCGATGCTAATTCCATAAAAGTATAAAAATGACTTAATCCGGTTTTTGTATCTGGCCAGATCCCTTACCAGCATAATCCTGGTACGTAAGAGACTTCTGTCTCTTTGTGCATGAATCGATGGGACATATATGGGCATTAATGTACCTGAGCTTAATGACCTCGCTATTTTTCTACTATCTCTTTTATCCTCCTTTTGCACCCTCTCTTTATCAGTTGTGGGTATGTCTGCAGGATTTACCACAATTGATTTTATGCCAAAAGATAGTAATTTATCATGGATCCAATAGCCACAAAATCCTGCTTCATAGGCTGTGTGATAAATACCTCCCGGAAAATTATTCTTAAGGTAATTATTTAAAACCTCTGGCTGGGGAGGCTGGGTAAATGTCTTATATATACTGCCCTCTGCCATTACTGTCACTTTCCAGCTTTTTAAATGTGTATCAAAACCTACATAAATGTTTTGTCCGGTAAAATCAATTTTCTTAACTTGTGCTTCCATAGTTTCAGGTTTTTAGTATTTGAGTAATTCATAACTATTCAAAGTTATTAAACAACCTGAAACTTTGTTTTTACAAACATAGGGCCTAAAGGGGGGCTATGTCGTTGATTATTTTGAATATAGAATCATGAACATAATCTATATTTTCAAAAATCTGTCCATTTGTGAACCTCAGGATTTTTATACCGAAATTCTTAAGTTCAAAAGATCTGCCTTCATCATATTCCCTCGCCTCAGTGCTTAAGTGAATCTTTCCGTCGACTTCTATGGCTAGTTTAAGCTCGTGACAATAAAAATCAGGTACGAAAATGTCAACCGGGTGCTGCCGCCGTAATTTGACCATATAATCTGTTTTTGGATGTAACTTGTAACCTGATAAAGCATTAACGTTTAGATTCTTAAGCCCCCCCCTTAGGGGGGTTGGGGGGTGGAATAAGCAGGGATGAAATGCCATCTTTTGGTGGGTGGAACAAGCAGGGATGACATGCCATCTTCTGGTGGTCCCGAAAACTTTCGGTTCGGGGTAGAACGTAAAATGGGAATCAAGTTATCCAACTTCTGGAAATGATATGCATAAAGATTAAGGGGCCGGGGGATGGATTAAAATATGCAAAGGAGATTCCTTCGTCTGCAGAAAGTCTTTTCAGAACTTCACATTTCTCATTCCCGAGGTGCAGTTTCGGCAGATTGGTATTGATTTCCGGTCCGAAAGCAACTTAAGCCTGAATTCCCTGAATTTCCTTCCGTGCCAGATCTCCCTGAAGGTTTGCGACCTCAGGTCGCCCATTTCATATTCAGCATCCTTGTCAAAGCAGCAGGGCAGTACCTTGCCGTCCCATGTGATCACCGGATTAAGCCACAACCTGAGGCACCGCGATGGCATGGGGTTCTTTATGGTGAACCTGCCCCCAGAACTCTCATACCGTGCAAATTTCCGGTCCGAGGGCATCCATTCACCGGCATCATGGCCGTCGATCACCTGCATCGATTTAAGCCTGAGCGTTGCCTTCACTTCCCTGGCAAACGATTCAGCCTGAGCTATCTGGTGTTCATTGAACCTGTTGACAAGGAACTGAAGTTCAAGTTTCATGGGGGAATTTAGCCTCTGCCGCTCGAGGCTTACGTTTCTTATCCCGGCCATAACCGTTTCAAGGTTTCCGTTTACCCTGTACTTCGAATACGACTGCTGGTCCATCCCGTCGAGCGACACAATCAGCTTATGAATGCCTGAGAGCACTGTCCTGGCGGCGTTTTCCCCTCCAAGGTAATGTCCGTTTGTGCTGATTATCACCTTTGTATTTTCCATAAGCTGCAGGAAAGAAAAGATGCCTGGGTGAAGAAACGGTTCCCCCTGAAAGTAGAGGCTTGCATACCAGATGAAAGGGTTTAGTTCGCGGATCACCTTTTCATAAAGTGCCGGGTCCATGAATCCCTTTTCCCTGAGCATCATTCCCGAACCGGAGGCACATTCGGGGCAGCGCAGATTGCAGTGGCTGGTAAGCTCAAGGGATACTGTGGCAGGCATGCCGTATGTAACCGGGTGTCCGGTCAGGGAACTCGCAATGTATGAATATGCTGACCTTACTGCATTTGCCGGTTTAACAAATATTCCTGCCATGTGTTAATTTATATGAAGAAGCGTACGAAAATACTGCTTCAAGATAAATAAAATACATGAACCGGATAGGGTAAAGATACTGTCAGTCGGTCATAAGGGTGAGAAGAAACTTAAGAACGATTGCCGGAAGATTTAATTTTTAATAACTTAATGTTATAATGCCATGAAAACCATCAGGAACTTATCATTAATCGCACTGCTTCTGCTGCCGGCTTTCACTGCGGCAACAGTTTATGCAGGAACTTCTTCCGACAGGAAGAAAAACACGCAGGAGACAATTCTTACCTTCAAGGGAAAGGTAATAGATGCTGAATCGGGAACCGCGCTGGTATTTGCATCGGTAGCCGTAAAGGAAACCAACGTTGCCACCATAACAAATATTGACGGTGAATTTCAGATTAAGATCTTTGAGACTCAGACATCCAGGAACCTGGAGGTGAGCTTTCTCGGGTACAGGAACAAGACAGTCCCGCTTACGGAATTGCGGGAGGATGGTTACAAGAATGTGATTGCTTTAACGCCAGCCCCGATCCCCATCAAGGAGATAATCGTCAAGCCGATCGATCCTGAAGTCATAGTCAGGAATTCAATCGGGAGGATAGGCAAAAATTTCACCGGTGAGCCTAACCTGATGACTGCCTTTTACAGGGAGACAATTCGCAAGAACAGGACATATGTTTCAATAGGTGAAGCTGTTGTCGAGATTTTCAAAGCTCCCTATGCCAATGATATCCGTTTTGACGGAGCCAGGATTTACAAGGGCAGGAAGGGATCGGATGTCGAAAAAATGGATACCGTTCTGTTCAAGCTTCAGGGAGGACCGATTACCGTGCTCCAGCTTGATATTGCAAAGAACACCGAGGCGATATTGACTATCGATGCAATGAAATACTATGACTATTCACTTTCTTCGGTAATCGAGATCGATGACAGGCCTCACTACGTGATCACCTTCAAGCAGAAGCCTCATGTGGATATGCCGCTTTTCATGGGGAACCTTTACATAGCCATCGACTCATATGCGCTTACTGAAGCAGAATTCGGGTTTAACCTTGAGGACAAGGATGCCGTGTCGTCAATATTCATCAAGAAAAAGCCTCTCGGGATGCAGGTAACACCTGAGATAGCAACTTACAGGACTCAGTATCGTGAACAGGACGGCAAGTGGTACTTCGCATATTCAAGGGCTGAGGTGAAATTCAAGGTTAACTGGAAGAAGAAACTCTTCAACACCTTTTATACAACCATGTCGGAAATGGCAATAACCGACCGTACTAACGAAGAAGTGATTAAATTTGCAGGAAAGGAGAAACTCAGATACAATGATGTGTTCTCCGAGCAGGTGAGTGCCTTTACCGATCCTGAGTTCTGGGGCGACTATAATGTGATTGAACCCGACCAGAGCATAGAATCGGCAATCAGGCGCCTGAGCAGGAAGCTCAAATTCAGCGACAGGGATGATCTTGAGAAATAACTAAAGTATGCCGGGGGATTCTGAGATAGTAAGGAGGATCAGACAAGGTGATAAAGGACAGTTTGAGTCACTTTTCCGGTCCTCCTATGTTTCCCTGGTAAGATATGCCAGAACGATGACAAGAGATCATGACACCGCCGAGGAAATTGTTCAGGATCTCTTTTTCAGGCTCTGGAAAGACAAGGAAAAGCTTCAGATTGAAAGTTCTTTGAACGGTTACCTTTTCAGGGCTGTTCACAACCGCTGCCTGCATCACATCAGCCACAACAAGGTAGTTGAGAAGTATGCCCGGGAAGTGGTTTTGTTAAGCTCAGGCACAGGAGACGATACTGCCGACATAGTCAACTACAACGACCTTCAGGCAAAGATTGCCCGGATACTGGAAAGACTTCCTGAAAAATGCGGAAGGATATTCTGCATGAACAGGTTTGAAGGTCTTAAGTATTCGGAGATCGCTGAAAAGCTGTCGGTGTCGGTAAAAACCGTTGAGGCAAATATGGGAAGGGCTTTAAAGGAATTCAGAAAAGCACTCGCAGAACAATGAAAGACACAGACAACACCGGAAAATACACTGACAGGGACTGGGAAGAACTTGCAGCCCATCTGTCGGGAGAGAGAACCGGCAACACGGAACTACTCAGCCGGTTTGCTGAAGAGGATAAGCATAATACTGTAATATACTGGAAGGAATTAAGAGAGATGGACAAAGAAAAGGAAATAAATGTGGATCAGGCCTGGGATAAGCTTTACTCGAGGCTCAGGGATAATGGATTGATGAGCGAAGAGCCTGCAGTAAGGAGAAGATTCTTCACCCCCGCCCTGTACAGGGTCGCCGCTGCATTGCTCCTTCTGCTGGGCATAGGATCCGCATTTCTGTATATGAATAATAAGGACCTCTTTAGAAGCCTTATCGTTGTCGCCACTACAGAAGACCAGAAGAACCTGGAGGTGACGCTTCCCGACGGGAGCACCATCTTCCTCAACCGGAACACTCAGGTCACATATTCACGCAACTTCGGTGAAGGAGGAAGGAGTGTGTCTCTCACCGGGGAGGCTTATTTTGATGTAGCCCGTGATGAGTCAAGACCGTTCACCGTTGATGCAGGGAAAGCCATGGTAAGAGTGCTTGGCACATCTTTCAACGTCAGGAACAGCGATCAGGATTCACCTGTCGAGGTCTTCGTCAGGACCGGAAAGGTTACTGTAACCGGCATCGCTGAGAGCAACGAACTGGTACTCGATCCGGGCTACATAGGGACCGTTTATCCCGACCGGGCTGAGAAGTCCGTTAACACCGACCCGAATTACATGTCGTGGAACACCGGGCTTCTTGTATACGACGGCCAGACGCTCGACATAGTCTTCAGGGACCTCAAGAAAGTCTATAACATGGATATAGTGGCTGATGATCCGGGAATCCTTTCGCATACCTGGACCTCACCAATCGATAATCAGCCGCAGGAGACAATAATTCGCTTAATTTGTGCTAGCTTTAACCTTGGTTATGCTAAAGATGGGGATGTTTACCATCTGAAAAGGAAATAACAAACACTCAGTATAATGTCGGTCAATGGCACAGTATCGAAGATTCTAAAGGCCATTGCATTGTTGATGTTTCTGATACCGCAGCAGAAGCTGTTGTGCCAGGAAGGTATCCTGGATTCTGTGTTTACATTCAGGGCAGGATCTATTAAGACAGGCAATGCCCTCGACATTATTACAAGGGAAACAGGATACCATTTCACTTACGACAGCCGTCTTGTCAATCCTGAAAAAAAGGTTCAGATGAACTTCAGGCAGATCCGCCTGAAGGTGGCTCTCGACAGCATCCTCAAAGGCGATTCGCTTGTTTATTCGGTTATTGACGAGTTTATAATCATATCGAGGGAGATACCGCCACCTCCCCGGGTAGTGACCGATTCGCTGTCGCGCCCTCTTCTCAAGGATATCACCGGTGTGATTGCTGACGGCGAATCGTCCGAACCCCTTTCCTTTGCAGCTATAGGACTGAAGAATTCAGGCAGGGGTTCCGTATCAAACAACAACGGGGAATTCGGATTAAGGATCCATCCCGAAGATTACGACGATACCCTGGTTGTTTCGTATCTTGGTTACTATGCCAGGGAAATTCCTGTGAGGCAATCGCTTGGTAATTTCTTCAGGATTGAAATGAGAAGGGAATTCATATCAATCCCCGAGATCATAATTAAAAATCAGATCCCCTGGGATATTGTAAACAAAGTGAGGTACAACCTTACCCGTAACTATGGAAACACTCCTGCCCGCACCACCGCTTTTTACAGGGAGGGAGTTTTGAGAAAGAATGAGCTTCAGACCTATTCCGAAGCGGTTCTTCAGATTTATAAGAGCGCCTATTCCGGCACTCTTCTGAACGATCAGGTTAAGGTATTGAAGAGCAGGAAGATAGAAAACCTGGGTATAAACGATACAATAGCAGTAAGACTGAAGGCAGGGTTAAATACATGTCTCCAGCTTGACGGTATGAAGCACGGGTTTGATTTTATCTCGGGCGAGAGTATGCTGGATTACACCTACAGGCTGACCGACATTGTATCATATGATGAAGAAGCTGCTTACGAGATAGAGTTTTCGCCGAGGGAAGAAGCCGATGTGCCGATGTTTCATGGGTCATTGTTCATCAATACTTCGGATTTTGCCCTGCTGAAGGCAGAATTCAGCATCACCCCCGAGTATCTTAAAGAGATGAGGTCGTCATTCATATCCAATCCGTCGAGGGACTTCACGACCTGGCCAGTTTCGGTTGATTATTCGGTTTCATACAGGAAAGTGGCCGGCAGATATTACCTTAATCATGTAAGAGGGGACCTGCGTTTCGAGTCGAAGCAAAAAAAAAGAATTTTCAAAACCATGTTTGATGTCTTCTTCGAGATGGCGGTTACCAGTTCGAGCCTTGAGAATGTGGTAAGGTTTGAAAGGGAGGAGCTGGCTCCGGTACATTCGGTTTTCTCAAGGACTATCAACAGTTATGATCCTGTCTTCTGGGGAAATCAGGAGTTCCTCAAGCCTGAGGAGAATCTTCTCAATGCCTTGAAAAATATGAGGGTTAAACTCCAGGAATTCAGTGAATGAGATTTCTTTTTACCCGTCGGGCAACCGTTAATACTGATTTATAAGGCTATACAGTTCAGTAAGGTCGGGAGTAAGAACTATCTCGGTTCTTCGGTTCTTCTGGCGTGCTTCAGTGGTATTGGCTGCGTCGACCGGCATGTATTCGCTTCTTCCCGAAGCTGTAAGCCTTGCCGGATCGATTCTGGTTCCTTCGAGCAGTGTTCTGACAACAGTCGTTGCCCTTTTTACGCTCAGGTCCCAGTTATCTGTAAGGTTTCCGCTTCCGGGACTGTAGGGAACATTATCAGTATGGCCTTCAATAGTAACCTGTATACCCGGGTTCTTCTCCAGCACCCCGGCAAGTTTCCTGAGAGCGTTCCGTCCGTTTGCGTCAATATCCCAGCTTGCCGACCTGAAAAGCAGTTTTTCGTCGAGCGACACATACACTTTACCGTCGCGGTTTGTTACAGTAAGCCCGTTATTTTCAAATCCCAGCAAAGCTTCCGAGACCTTTTGCTTAAGGTCCTGAACGATTTTCCTCTGTGAGTCGAGTATCTTTTCGAGTTCAGCCATCCGGGCGTTCTTTTTATCAAGCTCCAGGGTAAGCTCGTCGAGCGACACCTTTTTGAGATCCATTGAGTACTCCAGCTGCCTCATGATATCCTCCTTCTGACGCAGGTTATCCTGGGCTGCCTGAAGTTCGGCCAGAAGTTTTCTGGTCTCGGTAAGGTTTCCCTTGATCAGGTCATCCTGGGCAATCTGGAGTGAGTTGAACCTGTCGGAGAGGGTGTTCATTTCCTCCCTGGCCTTGTTACGTTCAACTTCGGCAAGGGCAATGTCCTGTCTCGAACTGGCAATCTCAGATTCGAGGGCAGCGATTTTTGTCGCGATTTCCCTGTTTTGCATCGAGAGGGTAAGATTCTCGGCCTTAAAGTCATCCCGGTCAATCATATTCTGCCTGCTTGCATTCTGGAGTGCGCGGTATTTGCTGGCCGGAACGCACGACCAGACTGCAATTACAAACAGAACGGCAATTAGGGCCTTAGGCTTGTTCATATTAAGGATCAGGTTAGTTAGTTATCTGCAGAGACAAAAATAAGAAAATCCGCTATAAAGGCCGGCAACCATAAGGCAATAATAATTGTTATATTTGCACAATCTTTATTACCTGTTTTGGAATGCACCAGGAGGAAAATCTTCTGTTTCAGATCTCATCACCCGACGATCTCAGAAAGCTAAAGCCGGAAGAACTAATCAGGCTGAGCGAAGAACTGAGACAGTATATCATTGATATGGTGAGCAAAAACCCGGGTCACCTGGGCGCAAGCCTTGGTGTTGTGGAGCTTACGGTCGCCCTTCATTACGTTTTTGATACTCCCCGCGACAAGCTGATATGGGATGTGGGCCATCAGGCATACGGCCACAAGATACTGACAGGCCGGCGCGACAGGTTTTACACCAACAGGACTTATAAGGGTATCAGCGGCTTTCCCAAGATGGAGGAGAGTGAATACGATGCTTTCGGAACGGGTCATTCGTCAACATCCATTTCAGCCGCACTGGGCATGGCCGTGGCAGCTAAAAAGCTCGGCGAAAAGCAGCATGTGGTAGCGGTGATAGGGGATGGAGCGATGACGGCCGGCCAGGCTTTTGAAGGGCTCAACAATGCAGGTATTGCTCAGTCAGACATACTTGTAATTCTCAACGACAATAACATAGCTATTGACCAGAATGTTGGTGCCCTGCGGGAGTACCTTCTTGATATAACCACCAGCAAGGTTTACAACCGTTTCAGGAACAGGGTCTGGAGTTTTCTGGGAAGATTCGGCAAGTTCAGTCCCGGTGCCAGGACCATAGCCAGTCAGATACAGTCGGGTCTCAAGAGTACCCTCCTGGACAAGAGTAATCTTTTCGAAGGATTGAACTTCAGGTATTTCGGCCCCATCGACGGTCACGACATACTTCATCTTGTAAGTGTCCTGCAGGATCTGAAAAGGATTCCGGGCCCCAAGCTGCTTCATTGCATGACAATCAAGGGTAAGGGATTGAAGCAGGCGGAACAGAACCAGACCGCATACCACGCTCCCGGGATCTTCGACAAGGAAACCGGACTGATATTAAAAACCACCGATCCGGGAGTACCTGCAACATATCAGGAAGTTTTCGGGGGAACAATACTGGAACTAGCCAGGGCAAATAAGAAAATTGCCGGTATAACCCCGGCCATGATTACCGGGTGTTCACTCTGCACAATGAGAAAGGAGATACCTGAAAGGGTTTTTGATGTAGGTATAGCCGAGCAGCATGCGGTTACATTTTCGGCCGGGCTGGCATCCCAGGGCATGATACCTTACTGCAACATCTATTCATCATTCCTTCAGAGGGCTTACGATCAGGTGATCCACGACGTCGCGCTGCAGAAGCTGCATGTAATATTCTGCATCGACAGGGGAGGGCTGGTAGGCACCGACGGGGCAACTCATCACGGGTTCTTCGATCTGGCATTCATGAGGTCAATTCCCAACATGATTGTATCGGCTCCCATGGACAGCCTTGAACTGAGGAACCTGCTTTACACCGCCCAGCTTGACCATAACAAAGGGCCGTTCTCTATACGTTATCCCAAGGGATCCGGAATGATAAGCGACTGGAATCAGCCCTTAACTGAAATTGAAATCGGGAAAGCACGGCTTATCCGGGAAGGTAACGATCTGGCAGTAATTACAATAGGGCATCCGGGGAACTTCGCCGTAAAAGCAGCAGCCTTACTGGAGCCTGAAGGCATTACCTTCACCCATTACGACATGAGGTTCCTGGCTCCTGTCGATGAAGAGGCACTTCATTCGGTTTTCAGGAAGTTC
The DNA here is from genome assembly GCA_034004335.1 of Bacteroidales bacterium. Classification (GTDB taxonomy): domain Bacteria; phylum Bacteroidota; class Bacteroidia; order Bacteroidales; family VadinHA17; genus SLNP01. The sequence goes on from JAVEWX010000079.1 coordinate 13,501, forward strand.
AATAAAATTGTTACTGTTGAGGACGGGGTGCTTAAGGGCGGCCTGGGAAGCGCCGTAATAGAATTCATGTGCGACAACGGGTACAACGCCGAGGTGAAACGACTGGGCATCCCCGGTTACTTTGTGGAACACGGCACACAGGAAGAACTCATCAGGGAATGCGGATTTGACACCGACAGTCTGCTGAAAGAGATAAGGAAAATGGTACATGTGCCGGTAAAGCATTGATGACGAAACAAATGCAGTTAATAATAATAAATACATTCAAATCATGAAGGAAACTATCATCTCAATTATGATGCTTCTGCTGATATCCTGCGGTCCCGGCACCGGAACCAGGTCGGTAAAACAGGAGGTCAGTGAAGATTGGATTCAGCTTTTTAACGGTAAGGATCTTACCGGCTGGGACATCAAGATCAAAGGGTATGAGTTGA
>JAVEWX010000258.1:0-3009 GCA_034004335.1 Bacteroidales bacterium
TGGTCTCGATGAGCCTGGTGTAAACAAGCTGGTAAGGGCAGCTTATAAACTGCTTGATCTTCAAACCTTCTTCACTGTAGGACCCAAGGAAATAAGGGCATGGACAATCAGAAGGGGGATGACTGCACAGCAGGCGGCCGGGGTCATTCACAGTGACCTCGAACGTGGTTTTATAAGGGCGGAAGTGATGAAATACGACGATTTTATAACCCTCGGTTCGGAGCATGCCTGCAAGGAGGCCGGCAAGTTCGGCATCGAAGGTAAGAACTACGTGGTGGGTGATGGCGACATTCTGCATATCAGGTTCAATGTTTGATAATGTGTAAAAGGCTTATCACAGCTTTGTTGTCAGTTTTACTCCTTTCCCCTGCGATTTCAGCGCAGGAGACAGGGAAGGATAATTTTTTAAGAACCACTGTCAGCAGTTACGGACAGGCAACAGTCATAATTCCCTATCCCGGCCGCGATGCGGCTGTGGAACTCTCAAAATCGGTATCAATAAGTTCGGCAGATGGCAGGCAGCTGGAGATAGTATTGTCGCAGATAACAGTTGAATGGTTTATTTTGCAAGGATTCGATTATACTGTTGTGACCGGTGATTCAGTGAAAGGGGTTGAGATGGCATCGGGAGTGAAACACGCACTGGAATGGGATTCATATCCAACATATTTTCAGTATGATTCAATAATGAGGAGTTATGCCCGGCTCTATCCTGAACTCTGTTGGCTCGACACCATAGGCATATCAAATTACGGTAAGCTTGTTCTGGTGCTGAAAATCTCCGATAATGCAGCTGATGATGAGGATGAACCGGAGTTATTCTATTCATCTACAATGCATGGCGATGAGACGGGTGGGTTCATACTTATGTTGCGTCTTGCAGCCTTCCTTCTTGAGAACTATTCCTCAGACCAGAGGGCGAGAAACCTTGTCGACAATCTTGAGATATGGATCAATCCGCTTGCCAATCCCGACGGCACTTACAAAACTGGCAATACGATCTCCTCGCCGACCAGGTTCAATGCCAACGGTTACGACCTCAACAGGAATTTCCCTGATCCGGTGAGTGATGATCCTGTGAAGCAGGTGGAGACTATCGACATGATGAATTTCATGAAGGGGCGTAATTTTGTTCTTTCCGCAAATTTTCACGGAGGCGAGGAGGTTGTCAATTACCCGTGGGACAGGTGGGAGAGGCGTCATCCCGATGAAGACTGGTTTTATAGTATAAGCAGAAAATATGCTGATACTGCTCATGTATATTCACCTGCAGGGTATATGACCTTTATGGAAAATGGAGTTACAAACGGCTGGGACTGGTATTATGTATATGGCGGGAGGCAGGATTATGTTACTTATGAATTGCAGGGCAGGGAGATTACCATCGAACTTGATGATATCAAGCTGACACCTGCGGCGAACCTTGATCTGTTGTGGAATTGCAACTGGAGATCCCTGCTCGGGTATCTTGAAAATGCCCTTCACGGAATCCATGGAAAGGTTATCGATAGTGTTACAGGCGAGCCAGTGCCGGCAAAAATTCTGATCCCGGGTCATGTTGCCGACGGTTCCTTTGTCTTTTCCGACACCCTGACAGGCAGTTTTACGAGATTTGCCGCAGCCGGTACCTGGTTGCTGCAGTTATCGGCCGATGGGTACAAGACCAGGGATTTTGAAGTGGAGGTGACAGATGGTGTTGCGGTGGATATTGTTGTGGAAATGGAACCGCTTGTCAACCCGGTTGATACTGTCGAAACAGAGAGGTTGTTTATATATCCTAATCCGGCCGGCGAATTCATTAAAGTCATTCTGCCTGTAAGGCAAATCGGGAATATAAATATTGTGATCCTCAGTTCTCTGGGTCAGAAACTGGCAGATTACAATGAAACTACAAATGAGGGGTCTCCTCTTTACATAAATGTTGAGGACCTTCCCCGGGGAGTCTGTATCCTTTCCCTGACCAACAGGGATACAAATGTGTGCGACAGGGCAAAATTTGTGGTTCTCCGCCGCAAATAAATTTTCCTTTCGCAGCCGGCAACTTTTGTGTGTCTGCATAAATAAATTACTTTTGGAACTTTATTTACACGACCCGGAATATGGAACTTCCAGGTAGTTTTTTTGAAATTCATGAAGAGGAAGAGAATGAGAAAAAAGGCATTATCGTTTATTTCAGCGCTGTTTGTTTTTAACATGATTTCAGGTCAGGGGGCTTATATACCTCCCGAAAAGCCAAAACTTGTTGTTGCAATTATTGTTGAACAGTTAAGGTACGACCAGATTGAAAGATTCAGGAACAGGTTTGGGGAAAACGGTATCCGAAGACTTCTCAATGAGGGAACATCCTTTCAGAATGCCTCCTATCAGTATATGCTTCTGCAATCGGCTCCTGCCCATGCTACAATTGCTACAGGTGCTGAGCCTGCTGTTCACGGAATAACATCCGACACATGGTATGTCCCCCTGAAAAACGAACAGGTTTACTGCACCAGGGATGTGAATGTACAGCCGGTGGGAGGGAGCGTGGAATGGGGGTTGCATTCGCCGCTTAACCTTCAGGCATCGACTTTCACCGATGAGCTTAAGGTTTCAACGCAGGGCAGGGCAAAAGTTTTTGGAGTGGGAATGAAGGAGCATGCGGCAATACTATCTGCAGGTCACGCAGCTGATGGAGCGTACTGGTACGATAATGCCAGCGGCCGGTGGATGACAAGTTCCTGGTATCAGGATTCCCTTCCGTTATGGGTTAACGATATCAATGCAATGAGGCAGGCAGAGACGGATCTCAACGGATCATGGACGCTTCTCAGGCCTCGAAGCGATTATTCGGATTGCATCCCTGATTCGGGCAGGTTTGAATCAGGATTCAACGGACAGAACTATTTCCCCTATGACCTGAAAAAACTAAGTGCACTTGACAGGAGAGGTTCAAACCGCGATTATGCATTCCTGCGGGAAACACCCTTAGGCAACAGCCTGACGACAGCATTTGCGAAGAAAATGATTGAG
>JAVEWX010000080.1:0-13711 GCA_034004335.1 Bacteroidales bacterium
CCTGATACCCGAAACAGACAGCTACCTTAGCATGATAAGGGGAATAGACCCCGCAACCTATGACCCCGTGCTCCACCCTGAAAGCTATAGCCCCTCAGATGCACAATGGATAAAGGAACAGTTGATGTCCAGGATAGACTACTTCAAGAAATACCGCGACCTTTCATATATTGGGATAGCTGCCTGGTACCTGGTCTCAATACTCGACGCAAATGTTGATGCAAGCCTGTCAGACTATGATGTGGGCGATAACATCAACCTCTCCCTGGTACCTGCCCCGATCGCGGTCGGGGATGGGAGACTCTATGGCCTCAACCTCAGAATCCTTAAGACATTCTAAATAACAGACTATGATCCGTTACAAGACTATATTGCCGATGCTCCTGATGACAGCTTTCTCATTCCTTACCATAAAGGCGCAGGAGACATCAATCGATGAGGATATCAGGAGAATATCAAGGGACCTCGACAGCCTGGTTAATACCTGGTACGTCAGAATGGCAATGATCCAGTCTCCTTCCACGGATGACTATTCGGGGGAACCGATACCCGAATTTGCCGATTCGGTATATCTCGACCGCCTCGGAAGGATCAACTCCCTGATTACCCTGCCATATAACAATATCATAAGGAACCATATTCATGTCTATACATCAAAACAGCAGGACAAGTTCAGGATAATCCTGGGACTGCAGGATTACTACTTTCCGATGATTGAAGATATCTTCGGTTCGTACGGCCTCCCCAATGAACTCAAATATATGGCTGTTATAGAATCTGCCCTGAACCCGAACGCTGTCTCAAGAGCCGGCGCAACCGGATTATGGCAGTTTATGTATAGCACCGGCCGGATGTACGGGCTGACAATCAATTCGGTTCTCGACGAAAGGCGCGACCCTGTTAAGTCAACACATGCAGCAGCCCGGTACCTTACCGACCTGTATAAGATATATAACGACTGGATACTCGTCATCGCCGCATATAACTGCGGACCCGGAAACGTGAACAAGGCAATTGCCCGGTCGGGGAACAGGAGAGATTACTGGGATATCTATTACCGCCTGCCCAGGGAAACACGAGGCTACATTCCGCAATTCGTGGCAGCCCTCTATTCAATGACCTACCACCAGGAACACAATATACCCCCAATGCCGGTAAATATCCCTCTGGCTGTTGATACCATTATGGTTACCAGGGATATACACCTCCGACAGGTTGCCGAAGTCATGGGTGTACCATATAACGATCTGAGAGCCCTCAATCCCCAGTACCGGACCGGCCTGGTACCGGGAAGGTCAAAACCGGCTCCGCTTACCCTACCGGTCAATTATGTCGGTGAATTCATCTATCTCCATGACACCATCGAGAACCATAAGGCCAATGTCTATCTTGCCAAAACCGGCAATACGACTAATCCCGCATCTTCATCATTCTCGCCTCCGGAAATACAGGGTAAGACTAAACTCGTCTATACCGTCAAAAGCGGTGATAACCTGGGGTACATAGCCCAGTGGTACAACTTGCCTCTTTCCGATATCAGGTATTGGAACAATATCTACAGGAATACTATTTACGTGGGGCAGAAGATAACCCTCTATGTCGATCCTCAGAAGGCTGATCACTATGCAAGAGTTAACACCATGTCGTTCGCGGAAAAGCAGAAACAGGCAGGAAAACCGGTGCCTGTCAATGTCGTTCCTGCAACCACCTCGCCTGCAGGGGCAACGGAAGATGTTGAATATGAGTATTATGTGGTGAGGAGCGGGGATACGGTGTGGGATATTGCCAAGAAGTTCGACGGTGTAACATTTACCGACATCCTTGCTTTGAACAACCTGACCGACTCAGGGAAGATAAGGGTGGGACAGAGATTGAAGATCAGAAAGAAGGTCTGAGATTTCACTGCCCCCGGCCAGATAATATATGCGCCCTGCAAAAACATTCCTGTTTCTCTTTGCTGCGGCTTGCCTGATTGTCGCATTAACCATCATATTTCCGGGGATTGTCAAATATAACCTCAGTGACAGGATAGCCTTAGTCCTCAGGGGTGACTTTCCGGAATTAAATTCACCGGTTCTTTGCGATACATTATCGGCCAGGGAGGAATCCCGGACCGACACCATAATCCCATCGCCAGATACTTTGCCGTCACCAGACTCAACTTCTTCGGCCGATACAACCTCAATTCCTCTTGCCCTGTTCAGGAGCAGGCTCAACACTGCTGACTCGTCTGTAAGAGTCATGGTCTTCGGTGACAGCCAGCTTGAGGGAGACCGCCTCTCCTCATACCTGAGAAAACACCTGCAGGCAGCTTATGGAGGATCAGGCCCGGGACTCCTTCAACCGCTGATGCCGGTAATGTATACAAGAACCCTGGAGATCAGATCGTCACAAAACTGGAAGAGGTATAACTATCTGTCCTACCGCGACGGGTCACTGCCTCACAGGGAACTGGGACCATTCATGGCGGTCTCAAGGTTCCTGCCCCCCGATTCGGTCTCACCTGTCAGGTCAGTTGCTTCTGTCAGAATAACTCCATCGGTATTTTCCGATTCCCTTGCCTCGAAGTATGAAAGAGTCAGTATCATTTACGGAAACCTGTGGGGTGAATGTACCGTTACACTCAGTTCCCCGGGCGGAATTATTGCCTCCGATACACTCTCTGAAGGTAAGGGCCCCCTTGAATACTCCCTCTCCATTGAAGGTGTTGCCGACCTCAGGATATCTTTCTCGGGCTATTCCTCTCCCGATATCTTTGGCCTGAGCATAGGAAGCGAAAGGGGCATAGTCGTTGACAACATTCCGCATCGTGGTAGCGCAGGCCTTGAGTTTACGATGGTTGACAGGGAAAACCTTGGCGCAATCTTTTCACTGCTGAGACCGAACCTGGTAATCCTGCACTACGGACTTAATGTGGTTAGAAATGTAAGAGAGGATTACAGTTATTACCAGCATGGCCTCGAAAGGCAATTCAGGCTGATCAGGGAACTTTGTCCCGATGCGGAAATAGTCCTGATGGGCCTTACCGATATGGCTGACAGGATTGAGGGAACACTGTCTTCTTTCCCTAATATTGACAACATCAGGGATGCGCAGCAAAGAGCTGCCCTTAATGAAAGGGTAGTTTTCTGGGATTCCTTCACGGCTATGGGCGGCGAGGGATCGGTATCGAAATGGGTTGCCCTTAATCCGCCACTGGCACAGAAAGATTATACCCATCTCACTTATGCCGGGTCGGATTCACTGGCTAAGATGTTTATACGTGATCTCCTGACCGAACCTTCTGTTCATGCAACGGCAACCGCTACGGCCGCCCTTTTCATGCCATCAGAGTCAGTCGCCGTGGAACCTGTCGCCGCTGTTGCCGGTACGGAACCCGGCCGGATATGGATGAAAGGATTACTGAAGCTCCTCCTGTACGATCCGGCATCGCCTTTCATATTCACTAACATAGCATTCTGGGCATTCCTCCTGGTACTGGTTGCAGGATATAGCCTGATTTACAGGAATAATTTCATCAGAAATTTCTACCTCCTGATATTCAGCCTTTTCTTTTACTATAAGTCGGGTGGATTCTTCCTGATCCTGCTGATTGTATCAACACTTACAGACTTTACTGCAGGTAAACTGATTTTTCGATCCCGATCAGAGACGGTAAGGAAACTATGGCTGGTAGTCAGTTTGTTGATAAATCTCGGTATGCTGGGTTATTTCAAGTACTATGGATTTATAATTGAAACGATAAACAAATTTGCGGGAACCAGTCTGCCGGCTACCGATATACTGGCATCGGCAGCTAACCGATTACTGGGCACCGGCTTCAATGCAGACTCAATTCTTTTGCCTGTCGGTATTTCTTTCTTTACATTTCAGACCATCAGCTATACTGTTGATGTATACAGGAGGAAGGTGCAGCCTGTAAGGAGCATTACCGATTTCGGGTTCTATGTTTCATTCTTTCCCCAGCTGGTAGCCGGACCAATTGTCAGAGCATCTGAATTTGTACCCCAGCTCTACGCACGGTTCAGTCTCTCAAAAAGAGAGTTCGGACATGCAATCTACCTGATCATCAAGGGACTGATAAAGAAAATGATAATCTCAGATTACATCTCCGTGAACTTCGTCGACAGGGTCTTTGGGGCTCCCGAGCTCTATACGGGTACAGAGAACCTTATGGCAGTATATGGTTACGGATTGCAGATCTATTGTGATTTTTCAGGATATACCGATATCGCAATAGGAGTTGCTCTCTTACTGGGATTCAGGCTACCGGTCAACTTCAACTCTCCTTATAAGGCAACCGGTATCGCTGACTTCTGGAGGCGCTGGCATATTTCCCTGTCGCGATGGTTAAGGGATTATCTTTATATCTCTCTTGGCGGAAACCGGCGTGGAACCTTCCGTACAGGTATAAACCTGCTTATAACCATGACACTCGGAGGTCTATGGCACGGGGCATCAGGAAGATTTGTCTTCTGGGGACTGCTTCATGGTTTTGGGTTGATAATAAACAAGATATGGAACCGGCTGATACCCGCCAGACCCGGCAGGAAACAAATATTCAGATTCCTGCAGATCTTCATTACTTTTAATTTCGTGAGTTTTGCGTGGATATTTTTCAGGGCGGAATCAAATGATCTGTCCCTCCTGATGGTCAGGAACATATTCAGCGGCTTTCATCTTGAACATATAAATGCACTGTGGTTATCCTATCCTCTTGTTGTGATACTGATCATAGCCGGCTATACCATTCATTTTCTGCCGGAAACCATAAAGGAAGCAACCAGGGCTGTTTTTGTGAGAAGTCACCTGGTTCTGCAATTCCTTATTCTGCTATGTATGATGGTTATTCTCTTCAGAGTGCAGGCGGGAGGCATTCAGCCTTTTATTTATTTCAGATTCTGATCTCTAAAGATAAGTGCTTTCACCAGGCTCTCCCTTCATGAATGGGGCTACAGCCCTGTTATATATTCCCTGAACGTAGGCAATAGCCATTCCGTAGTTGGTAACCGGAACACCTGCCTTTACAGCAGCTCTTAACCTCTGCCTTAACTGGCGAGCGGTAATCATGCATCCCCCGCATTGTATTACGAGAGAATAATCGGTGACAGGTCTGGGCAATACATCAAGCCCCGCAACAACATCAATCTCCAGTTTCCTGCCGGTAAAACCAGTAAGCCATCTCGGAATCTTAACCCTTCCGATATCATCACAGGCAACGTGATGAGTACAAGACTCCAGCAAAAGGACCCTGTCACCATCCCTGAGAGAGGAGATGGCCGGGGTTCCCTTCAGGTAATTCTCGAAATCACCCTTCTGGCGGGCAAGGAGTATGCTGAAGCTGGTAAGAGGAACTTCCGGTGGTACCGAAGCATCGGCCTTTACAAAGACCTGGGAATCGGTTACTGCCAGTGCGGGTTTAATGCCGGTGTTGCGCAGGAAAGCGTCGACTTCCTTCTCCTTTAATACAATGGCCACGGCATCGTTGTCGATAATGTCCCTTATAACCTGCACCTGCGGTAGAATCAGCCTTCCCTCGGGAGCCTCAACGTCAATCGGGGTAATCAGTAAGACTATATCGCCATGGCTTATCAGGTCCCCAAGCAAGGTATCCAGCTTCATTGAATGGGTTGGGATTGTCTCTTTAATTAAATCTATCAATTCCTCCCGCGAATCCGGGTCAAAGGCTGAAAAGGGTATTACATTCTTGCCCGTGGCTGACTTAACCACCTCAATGAACTCTTCATCGGGGCTGGTCATATCGGCCTTGCCCGTTAACACTATGAATGGAATATCCTGATCGTTGAACCTGGCCACTATCTCTTCCTCAAAATCACCCCAGTTATTCTCTCCGGTAATGAGAATCGCCATGTCGACAGTGTCTATCGAATGCACGGTCTTATGAACTCTCTTCAAGCCGAGCTCTCCGGTGTCATCAATACCGGCTGTGTCAACCAGCACAACCGGACCGAAGCCGGTTATCTCAAATGATTTCTTTACCGGGTCGGTTGTAGTGCCGGGAGTATCAGATACTATTGCTATCTCCTGGCCGGCAATTGAGTTTATAAGGCTGCTTTTTCCGTAGTTGCGGCGTCCGTAAATTCCTATGTGAGGAGTCCTGTCCCTGCCTTTTCCTGCCATTTGTCCTGATTGATTAAGTATTCTCAAGAGAGAAACCCAGCTTCAGAAGATTTGCGGGTTTAAGTATCTCTTCCAGCTTGCTTTCATCCATGAAATCCATCTGTCGGTTGACTTCGTAAATGGTAAGCCCCTTCTCTTTCATTATCCTTGCAATTTCTGATGCCCTGTTGTAACCGATAAAGGGTATCAGTGCAGTTGTTATGGCCGGACTGGAAATTGCTCTCTCAAGTGCTTCATGATGTCTTACCTCCAACCCTTCAAGAGCGTTGAGGCGAAATGTGCGGTTTGCAGAGATCAACAGGTTCAGGCTCTCAATCATAGTGAACCCTATTACCGGAAGATAAGCATTCAGCTCAAGGCACCCCTGGCCGGAAAGAGACGATACAAGCTGGTCGTTGGCATATAACCGGTGACATACTGATATTACATATTCAGGTATTACCGGATTTATTTTTCCGGGCATTATCGAACTGCCTGTCTGACGCCCCGGGAGGACAATAAATTTTGGGGTTAAGAGGTCTGATGAGAGAAGCCTGAGGTCTGAAACCATTTTCTCCAGGTTCACCGCATGAGCCTTCATAATGGCGTGAACCTCAACCCATTTGTCCAGATTTGAGGTCGCATCTGACAAGTTTTCACTTCTCGAAATGGGCAGACCGGTGATGTTTCTCAGTGCGGGAACTATCTCCATAATGAAGAACCGGGGTATGGCCAGTCCGGTCCCGATAGCCCCTCCACCCATATTGACGGTTCTGATACGCTCCAGGCTCTTGGATACCCTCCACCAGTCGCGTGACAGTGCTTCATTGTAGGCACCGAACAATAATCCGAATGAGGATGGTACAGCCTCCTGCATCTGCGTGTAACCGGGTCTGAGTTCATTTCTGTTATTTCTCTCAAGAGCCTCAAGAGTCTGACGGGTTGTGTTAATCTCTGCCGAAAGGTTGTTCAGCAGATCCATAACGGCTATTGTAAGTGCTGTTGGAACGACATCATTGGTCGATTGATAAATGTTGCAATCCTCAACTGGATCAATAATGCTATATTTCCCGGGTTTATAACCCATTGAGATGAGACCTGCATTGGCAATTATCTCATTGATATTCATATTTATACTGGTGCCGGCACCTCCCTGGATGGCAGGAACAATGAAACTATCATAGTGGCGTCCCGAAGCGATATCATCCGAAGCTGCTATCATCGCATCCAGCCTTGAGTCATCAATAAACCTTACCGCTTTGTGTTCCCCATATCTGGAAGACACGGTATCCCTGAACCTCCTGTATGTCCTGTAAACACAGCCTTTGACCAGCCCCATAGCCCTGTACCACTCCTGTGGAAACATCGTGGCAGAGGGAAAATTTTCAGCAGCACGCATTGAATGAATGCCATAAACTGCCATCTCGGGCAGGCTGACGGAACCCAGGGCATCTGTTTCGGTTCTCTTCATGACAATGCGTGTAAGATTTGCAAACTTACAATAATTGAATGATTTATGAACCGGAAATCACACTCACGGTTTACTACCTGCTTGAAAAGCGGGGATTTACCATGTTGTTGTAAATAGATCCGAATGAATAAGAGAGTCCGAAACCAAATGAATATGAGTAGGTTGAGTTCAATTTCCTTAGTTGAAGGAGTACATCCTCAAGGGAAGCATCGCCCTTTAGTACTGCCCTTTCATCCCTGATAATCGATGCCCTTGCGTTAAAACTTACGGACAATCCCTTGTAAACCCTCCAGCTTATATCTCCAAACATGTTGAAGTTCCAGAATTCAAGATCGTTCAGAAAGTGTCCTCCGCGGATTGAGAAGTTGCTCGATCCCCATGGCTGATTAAAACCTACTGCCACTGCCAGCTGATGACGGTATATGGTCTCTTCCATCTTGAAGTACTTGGTAGTATCCATGTAGTTGGCATAATTCATCTGAAGGGTGTACTGTATCCTGATCTGCCTCTTGAAGGACTCGCTGTACGGATAGATGTTGTACTCTATTGCCGGATGAAGGTTCAAAGAGTATTTGATGTTGCCGTAGCTTGACCCTGAAGAGGATAGGCTGGCACCAACCGACAAATGGTTGCTTATACTCTTAACCTGCAGTGTCCTGAAACTCCAGTCAGTACGCGGATATTTGCTGACAACTCCATCAGTTATAATATTCCTCTGCCGGAATTCATAGGAAAAGTCGAACTCAGATTTCCATTGAGGAGTGACCCTGTCGGAACTGAAGGTGTTTTCACTGCTGATATTCTCATAGTTCTGATCCTTGCTCATGCTCCCGCGGCTTGAGAGCCTGAAGACCCAGCTGTTCCAGGGATCATCCTCGACCACCTGGCTCAGACTCCTTCTCTCGCTCCCCACAGGCTCCCTGTAGTTGATACTAATGTTTTGAGAAAGAGGGGTTCTGGCAACATATCTCATCAGACCCATGGCAAGGATATTAGCTTGCCCCTGCCTGGTAAAGTCAGCCGACGTATTGGGAGGGTTAAAGAAAGTAAGAGTGTCATTTATTCCCTTGAAATTTCTCTGACCGCTGAAGGACACCAGGTGCTCAGTTCCTCCTCCACCGGTGGCCCTCTGGGTCACCATTATGAACAGGTCGGCATCGTCCTTGTTATTCACATAGTTCACAAAGGGAATTACCTCCTTTATATAGGTACGGTCACACCTGTCGCAGTCAAGAAAAATATTCAGGGCATCCGTCCTCCTTGGATCAGCAACAGTACTGTCAGCAAGCTTGTGCTCATTGCTGGAATCGATGGCCTGACTAAATGCCGGTACTTTGAGCAGGAACAGGATAGCTAATAGAAACAGGGCTTTCTTCACAATAATGGATGTTTTTGCAAAAGTATGCGATATTATATCTTTCCAAAATGACAAGTGGTTAAAAAATGTTAATACCATAATGTAAATCTCATTGATTATCAGAATTTAGCGGGAGCCCGGGAGGATTCATATCATCCCGGAAACAGGAGCTGCGTATGCTCTTACATCATTACCCGTAATTGTCTCCCTGCATAAGATGATCAGTCTTTCGAGGACATTGCGGAATTCCCTGATGTTACCGGTCCAGTTTATTTTCTGCAATTCCTGTATGGCATCCCCTGATATGACTTTAGGACTCATCCCATACTCTTTGCAAATCAATCCATTGAAATGCTCCGCCAGGAGAGGGATGTCATCGGACCGTTCATTAAGGGTGGGTACATGTATCAATATCACACTAAGCCTGTGGTACAGATCCTCCCTGAACCGGCTCTTGTCAATCTCCTCCCTGATATTCTTGTTGGTTGCGGCAATTACCCTGACATTAACGTTTATATCCTTATCTGAACCAACCCTGCTGATCCTGTTCTCCTGAAGTGCACGAAGGACCTTTGCCTGTGCCGAGAGGCTCATATCTCCGATCTCGTCAAGGAAAATTGTGCCCCCGGTGGCCTGTTCGAATTTACCTATTCGTTGCTTGATGGCTGAAGTGAATGAACCCTTCTCATGTCCGAAAAGTTCACTTTCAATCAGCTCTGAAGGTATTGCAGCACAGTTTACCTCCACGAAGGGTCCCTTTGACCTGCTGCTTTTTTCATGTATCTGGTGGGCCACAAGTTCCTTCCCTGTACCATTTGCGCCGGTAATAAGAATCCTTGCCTCGGTGGGAGCTACCCTGTCAATCATCTCCCTTACCCTTCTGATACCTTCACTTTCGCCGATGATCTCATACCTCTTGCTTACCTGCTTCCTGAGGTTCTTGGTCTGGGTCACCAGGGTCGAACGATCAAGGGCATTCTTTATGGTTATCAATACCCTGTTAAGGTCAAGAGGCTTCTCCAGGAAATCAAATGCTCCCTTCTTTATTGCGTCAACGGCTGTGTCAATATTGCCATGCCCCGATATCATTATTACCGGCATGTCGGGGTTTATATCAATGATCTTATGAAGCACTTCACTGCCATCCATTTCCGGCATCTTGATGTCGCAAAGTACTATGTCAAAGCTGCCCGACTCAAACCTCTCAAGGCCCGTTGCTCCATTCTCCGCCACTTCCACTTCATGGTTTTCATACTCAAGTATTTCCTTGAGAGTGTTGCGGATCGCCCTTTCATCATCGATTACCAGTATCCTTGACATATTTCCGAAGTTGGTTGCCGCAAAAATAGTAAAAAAGGATGAAACCACTACCCTGCTCAGGGTACGGCATGTCATTATGGGCTTAATAACCGTCAGTGCGGTGTCTGTCAGGAATACAGGCTGCTATCCCTTATATGTAAGCCACTTATACAACTCCTTGTAGGATGTTTTCTTCCCGTACATCAGTATCCCCGTCCGATAGATCTTAGCCGCCATCCAGACAAAGAAAACAAGAGTGATGATCATCAGTCCCATTGAAAGTGCCAGTTCCCAGAGAGGAACCTCAAAAGGAATTCTTGCCATCATTACAATGGGAGAGGTGAGGGGTATCAATGAGAACCAGAAAGCCAGGTTGCTTTCCGGGTTTTGCATGGTACCCATGGCTATCATCAGGGCAAGTATTATGGGGATTGTGACAGGCAACATAAACTGTTGTGTTTCGGTCTCATTGTCTACTGCCGACCCTATTGCCGCAAAAATTGATGCATACAGCAGGTATCCTGTAAGGAAAAAGAAGATGAAACTGAACAGAATCAGGCCCCATTTCTGGTTCTTGAGTGTTTTCAGGATTGCCAGCAGCTCTTTCAGCTCCGGGGTCTGGTCTGCTACCGACTGGGTAACCGGTGAATCAGCAATCTGGCTGGCTGCCAGGATACTCTGAGGTGCCTCCTGAACAGCTGCGACAACCTCTTTCGGTTGAAGAACCTTCCCAACTACAAGGAGTGAACCGATAAGGATGGCTATCCAGATCAGGAACTGGGTTAACCCCACGAGTGCGATGCCGGTAATTTTACCTATCATAAGTTCTACCGGTTTGACTGAAGATACCAGAACCTCCACAACCCTGCTTGTTTTCTCTTCTATGACGCCTCTCATTACCTGTGAACCGAAGATGAACACCAGCATGTACATCAGGAACCCCCCCAGGTATGCCATCGCCATTGCAATTCCGGTGCTGGTTTCCTTAACGGTTCCCGATTCATCTATCTTTATTGTCTGAACACTGACATTGGTGCGTATGCTCTTAAGAATCTGATCAAGGTTCTCAATGTTGTAGGAAAGCAGTTTCTGCCTCTCAATCTCCTTTTCCAGCGATGAGGAGATGTGTTCAATCAACCCCAGGGGTGGTTGTTTTCTCGAGATCAGCTGAACGATGTCGGGCACGTTGAATCCCAGCGGCGTGATATACAGAACACCGTAGTACCCGGCATCACTGAAATTCGATTTCAGGTCGTTGATGTCAACATTGCCCAGGTAAACAAATTCGGCATCCTCGGTTGAAGGCAGTGCACTCCTGAATAGATCAGAATCCTTTTCAACCACTGCTATCTTTTTGTAATCCTGACCCTCGGTGGTCATCAGTACCGTTGGGACAACTATAATACCAATCATAAGCAGGGGGGCCAGTATTGTCATCACAATGAAGCTCTTCTTCCTTACCCTGGTTAAGTATTCTCTCTGTATAATGACGGAAATCTTGCTCATAATACTTTGGTTTATCTGGTTAAGCATCAACAGTTTCGTTCTTTGACTGAACAACCTTGATGAAAATGTCGTTCATGGAAGGAAGTGCAGGATTGAATGAAATGATGTTGCCCGCCTTCATCATGTCCTTAATCAGATCATTCGACTTAACATCAGGTTCTGCACTGATCCTTACAACCGACCTTCCGTCATCAATTATTTTGTCTACCACTCTGTAGAGTTCTCCGGCAGGTATGTCCGGCTTGTTGCTGAATACCACCTCATATTCATTCTGAGCCCAGGTCTTCCTTATCTCACCTACACGGCCCTGCAGTATGACCTTACCCTTGTTAATAAGTGAGATATCGTCGCAAAGCTCTTCAACCGATGACATATTATGGGTCGAGAATATCACTGTGGCTCCGCGTTCCCGGAGGAAGAGCACCTCATTTTTTATCGCATTGGCATTGACCGGGTCAAATCCGCTGAAAGGTTCATCAAAAATCAGAAGATCAGGTTCATGTAGTACAGTGGAAACAAACTGCGCCTTTTGCTGCATACCCTTCGACAGCTCTTCAACCTTCTTGTCCCACCAGTCAATAATCTCCAGCTTCCTGAACCAGTACTTCGCCCTCTTGTATGCCTCTGCCTTGCTCAACCCCTTGAGCTGTGCAAAATAAAGGATCTGTTCCCCTACCTTCATCTTCTTGTATAATCCTCTCTCTTCAGGCAGGTATCCTATCTTCGTTACATCCCCTGCAGTGAGCTTCCTGCCGTTGAGATACAGCTTTCCGCTGTCGGGACCGGTAATCTGGTTTATAATCCTGATAAGGGTGGTCTTGCCTGCTCCGTTTGGGCCGAGCAATCCGAAGATGCTCTTCTCGGGAACCGAAATGCTAACCCTGTCGAGAGCCATCTGGGTGCCAAATTGCTTCGAGACTTCTGTCGCTTCAAATAGTGCCATGATTTATAGTATGGAGATTATTTTTGAAATGTAAATATATTCATTCCCCCCGAATCGTAAAAAGCAGGCCTTCTTTTATTCATCATCATCAGTCTGAAGGCAAATTAATACATAAGACCCGGGAGAGTAAAATATTTTATGTAAGGTAACCCTTTTTGTCGGTGAAATGCTTACCCAACTACTCGAAGTAGTTTCTCATCCTCTCGAAGAAATTCCTGTCACTCTTGTCGGGCCTGGGCTCAAAGGAGGAGGATTCCTGAAGTTTCTCAATAATCTTCTGTTCCTCCTTCGACAGGCTTTTAGGGATCCAGACGTTAACGCTTACAAGCAGGTCACCACGACCGTACCCATTCACCTCAGGCAGGCCTTTGCCCCTCAGCCTCAATATCTTACCGGCTTGTGTCCCGGGCTCTATTTTTATCTTGACATTGTTGTCCACGGTAGGGATCTCCACTGCAGTTCCCAGGATGGCTTCAGGTATACTGATATAAAGATTGTATATCAGGTCGTTACCTTCTCTTAACAGATCGGGGTGTTCCTCTTCATCAATAACTACCAGCAGGTCACCGGCCACACCTCCCCTTCGTGGTTCATTACCCTTCCCGCTGACGGTCATCTGCATACCCTTACCTACCCCGGCAGGGATATTTATCTTTATTACCTCTTCTCCCTGAACTATTCCCTCTCCATAACAGACAGTACATTTACGGGTTATGGTTTTCCCTTCCCCACCGCATGTCGGACATACCGATGAGGTTTGCATCTGACCAAGAAATGTATTGGTGACTCTCGTGACATGCCCTGATCCGTGACAGGTCGTGCAGGTCGTTACACTACCTGAATCTGCGGCGCCTGTGCCACCACATGATTTGCATGCGACGTATTTGTTTACCTTGATCTTTTTTTCGGCTCCGTTGGCTACCTCCCGGAGGGTCAGTTTGACTTTTACCCGCAGGTTTGATCCCTTATTTACTCTCCTGCCTCCCCGTCTTCCACCTCCGAAGCCACCTAAGCC
>JAVEWX010000259.1:0-2955 GCA_034004335.1 Bacteroidales bacterium
TTGATATTTACGACCATGAAAGGCCTATTGGGATCCAGCTTTACGGACATCTTAAGGAGCCGATGGTTGAAGCTGCAATAATGGCTCAGGAGGCAGGTCCCGAGACCATAGATATTAATTTCGGATGTCCTGTCAAAAAGATTGCCAACAGGGGCGCCGGCTCAGGAATGCTGAGAAACATACCCTTAATGATCGAAATGACATCGGCTATCGTTAAAGCCGTGAGGCTGCCGGTGACGGTAAAAACAAGACTGGGATGGGATGATGGCAGCAAAAACATTGTGGAAGTAGCTGAACTATTACAGGATGCCGGTATTCAGGCTATAACGATACACGGACGTACAAGGGCGCAGCTTTATAAGGGATCGGCCGACTGGACTCTTATCGGAGCAGTAAAAAATAATCCGCGGATGAAGATCCCGGTAATCGGCAATGGTGATATTGACGGACCTTTAAAGGCTGAAGAGATGTTAAGCCGTTACGGTATCGACGGGATAATGATAGGACGTGCAGCTGTAGGCCGGCCATGGATTTTCCGCGATATAAAACATTACCTGCAGACAGGTGAAACACTTCCCGAACCAACAGTTAATGAAAAAACCGACCTGGCTCTTCTTCATCTTGAAAAATCGATTGAATACAAGGAAGGTAAAAGGGCAATTTTTGAAATGAGAAGGCACCTTTCCAATTATTTCAAGGGACTGCCCCATTTCAGGGAGACCAGGCTGAGACTACTTACAACTACAGACCCTGAAGAAATAAAATCTGTCCTTGAAGAAATAAGACAAAAATGGAACGGTTTCCGTACCGGGGAACAGACCTCAATCTATGATATCTGAAGCACCTGTTCTTCCGGTTCAACCTTTCCGGCAAGAAGTGACAGATCCTTCCACCGGAAGATCAGCTTCAGAGCTGTCAGGAACAGAATCGCCATTACAAGCATCATCAGGAATTCTGTCATGGGAAAATACTCATGCTGTTCGTAAACCGCAGGGGTTTGAAGTGCCGAACCTTTGCTTGTGACCATTATTGAAAGGAATATGTTGTTGGCGGCATGAGCTCCGATTGCAGCTTCAATCCCGTCGTCAAGAACTGTGATAACCCCGAAGATAAGACCGAATAGCAGGTACTGAGGCATCATGTTCCAGAAACCGTACTCCTTTATTTCGGGATTTATGATGTGCATGAGTGCAAACAATACCGAAGTTGCAATAACCGGCATCCATCTGTTTCTCATCCATACTGCAAAGCCCTGCATAAGGTAACCCCTGAAGATTATCTCCTCCCATGCTGCCTGGAAGGGAATGAGCAGAACCGATATGATAATAAGAGGGACAAGGGTTCGGGAAACGTTATTCAGTGAATAGTTCCCCGGATCAAGTTTTAACGAAACAAAAAGATATACTGTTGAAAGAAGAACCCATACAGCAGCTGAGATCACAAGCCGTTTCCACCTGAATTTGCCCGAACCATTGATGACCTGCGCGAGAGATCTGCCGTTGAGTGGTTTGATCAGTAGTACGAAGGCTATGAGTCCGATAATAAACGGGAAGAGCATCTCAAGAAGATAAATATTCGGATCGATGCCCAGCACGCTCAGGTCGTTTGGATTTTCTGATAATTTTCCGATCAGGGCGGGATCTTTTACGGCACCGGCTCCTATGCTTATAAGCAACGGCAGAGCGCCTATTGTATTTGTTGCAGCAAAAATCGCAACTACCATAATCAGGTAACGCCAGAAAGAGTTCTTTCCAATGAATGAGCTTTCGAGATGGTTCATAGCTAACAGTGAAATCAGTTTGGTATGTTGGTAATTATTAAAATAGATTTAGCCTTTACTGGTGCATCTTTTTCGGATAGTCGATTGAAAAATGTAGTCCGATGCTTTCCTTCCGGGCCTGTGCATGTTTTATAATTATGTAGCCCGTGTTTATCAGGTTACGCAGTTCACATATCTTCTGCGAGATAAGGGATCTCTTGTAAAGGCTCTCTGTTTCCTGGTAAAGTATTTCAAGCCTTACCATAGCCCTTTCAAGCCGAAGGTTTGACCTTACAATACCAACATAATTGCTCATGATCATCTGAACCTCCTTAATGCTCTGAGTAATCAGAACCATCTCCTCAAGATGTGTGGCTCCCTTGTAATCCCATTCGGGAATATTCTCCTCGAAGTTCAGTTTCTTAATCCTTTTTGCAGCATGTATGGCAGCCCTGTGTCCGTACACTGCTGCTTCCAACAGCGAATTGGAAGCCAGCCTGTTTGCTCCGTGAAGTCCCGTGGAAGAAACTTCTCCCAGAGCATACAGCCTGTCGATATTTGTTTGCCCGTCAATGTCAACCTTTATTCCTCCGCATGAATAATGCTGAACCGGAACCACCGGTATCATGTCCTTTGTAATATCGATCCCTCTCGAAAGACAATGTCCGTGAACATTAGGAAAGTGATCGAGAAGAGCCTCAGGATCAAGGTGGGTACAATCGAGCCAAACATGGTCATCGCCCCAGATCTTCATTTCATTGTCGATAGCCCTTGCCACAATGTCACGCGGAGCCAGCGAACCACGGCTGTCGTAACGGTTCATGAATTGTTCTCCTCTAATGTTCTTGAGAACTGCCCCGAAACCTCTCAGGGCTTCTGTAATCAGAAAAGACGGTCTTCTTTCAGGATCATACAGTGATGTCGGATGAAACTGTACAAACTCCATATTTTCAATAGTGCCTTTTGCCCTGTATACCATTGCGATACCGTCGCCTGTGGCTATCTCGGGATTGGTGGTGGTAAGGTAAACATTGCCTATGCCTCCTGTTGCCACGATGGTAATCTTTGAGAGGAACGCTATAACACGCTGATTATCAAGGTCGGCAACATAAGCGCCATAACAGGCAATACCCGGAAAATTTCTTTTAACCACCTCGCCAAGATGGTGCTGGGTAAGAATCTCTATTGCAAAATGG
>JAVEWX010000081.1:0-13416 GCA_034004335.1 Bacteroidales bacterium
CATACGAATGTAATCCCCATAAATCGGCTGCGTCGAAATGGGTAGATTCAATATCCATGCAAAGACATGTTGTTAATATCTTGTTAAAAATCTCCGTGATTATACATGTCACAAAAACCAGGTAGGAGACATGTACATTGTCAATGGTCAATCTTACTCACGAAAAAGCACTGTTCTCAAACAAAGTTGGTGGAGTATAAATCTTTTTGAAAGGAAGTGAACTTGTGGATTTTTCAGAATGCAGATTGATCTCTAAGTGAGTTGGTAAGTAGGGTAATATTAGATATTAGTTAATTAACCACAGATATGAAACGATCTCTACTCTTTATTCTGATCTGCATTTCGAGTGCACAATTTTCAAGTCTTCTTGGCCAGGCAATAACCTACACTTATGATCCTGCGGGGAACAGGACTGAGAAAGTGATCCTGCTGATGAAGTCCTCATCAGTTGAACAAGGGACTGAGCCTCTTACGGATAAATCATTCGCTAGCATGGAAATGCTAATTTATCCAAATCCGACAAAAGGAAATCTGATTGTAGAAATAAAGCCAAATGGTCAGATGGAATCATTTGATGAAAAGATTCTATTCTCCTTATATGATGTGTCTGGAAGACTTATCAAACAGGTAAATGGAGAAACAGGCGTCACTACAATTGATCTCAATGCTGAAAAGGATGGCATGTATTTGCTGGTAGTAAAACAGGGCGAAATTAATTCCCGCTGGAAGATTATTAAAAGATAAGAAAAGTGCTTTACCCATTACCCTTAAGATTATGAAAAGTAAAAATAATTTTTTTCTGCATATTCTGGTGCTTCTTGTCCTGACTTCCGAAGGAGCTATAGCTCAATATCAAACATATATAGATCCCGGATCCAGAGTCCTGGATAGGACGAGTGCGTCTGTAGGATCAACAGCTGGAGCCTTTTCTGTGAATGATTTTGGAGAAGTTGTATATAAGATCCCAATATTTACTTCGCCCGGCACAGCTGGAATGGTTCCAAACATCAGCCTTATATACAACAGCAATAATGGTGACGGTCAGATGGGTTCAGGTTGGGCAATCGCAGGTTTGTCCACTATCCATCGGGTTCCTCAAAATTTCTATCATGAAGGAAGGACTGCGGGTGTGGACCTTGACACAACCGATAGGTTCGCCCTTGATGGGAACAGGCTTATGCTCGTAATTGGAGGATATGGAGAAGATCAATCCTTATACAGAACTGAATTGGAAACATTCACAAAGGTAACTGCCTATGGGTCCTCTGGTACCGGACCTTCCTGGTTTAAAGCTGAGACAAAAGATGGAAGAACAATCGAATATGGAAATACTGTTGACTCCAGGGTTGAGGCCAATGGCGTACCTACAGTTTACTTATGGAGAATCAATAAAGTTACGGACAAATTCGGCAACTATATTAAATTCACGTACAACGAAGTAAATGGTGAGTCCTACATTTCGAGAATTGACTATACCGGCTCAGGGACTGCACAGGAACCATACAACTGTCTGAAGTTTTATTACAGTCAAAGAATTGATGTAAATAGCTCTTTTATAGGTGGTTCCAGAATCCCTTCTACCATGATTTTGACCTCCATCAGAATGGAGTCGGAAAATAATCTGGTTCGTGAATACTATCTGAAATATTTTACCGACAACTACAATAAAACACATCTTAACGAAATCAAGGAACTCGGCAGTGACGGAAGTTACTTTAATTCAACTCTCTTTGGATGGTCTTCTCATGAACCACAGTTTTCAAAAGAAGAGGTGTTTAGCAATGGCCTTAAAAACAATTTTTACTTTGGAGATTTCAATGGTGACGGTGTAAAAGATTTTATCCAAACACCAATTGAACTAATGGCATCATCCACATGGAAGTTGTATATAGGTAATACAAATGGAACAACCTTTAGATTAGTTGCCACAAATACAATTGGGTCTGATTTTGCGGGTTTTGTAATAGCTGATTATGATGGAAATGGTAAGGACAATATTTTTCTTCACAGGATTACATCTGGAAATGTATTTGAAAGTTATGATTATTATATCGAATATGCTCCTGGTGACCCAGAGGTATATCTGGAACAAATCAACAGACTACCAACATTGGATATGTCGTTCACCTATACTTCGAACCTATCATCCCTTGTTGGCGATTTTGACGGGAACGGAACCAAAGATTTGGCCTTAATAAAGGAAGACAGTACCCTTTATCAGTTTGTCGGAATTAATATTCCAGCTATATCAATTCCTAATATCAGGAATATTCATCTGATGGATTTTGATGGAGATGGAAGAGAAGAGATAATGGTAGGTAATGCTGTAGACTATGGTATCTGGCAATACAATCCTTTAATTCAAGATTTCTCCTTAATATCAAGTTCAACCTCACCTACATTTGATGACCGCATCTACATCGGAGATTTTAATGGAGACGGCAAGGATGATATTTTGTCCTATACGCAGTTCCTGAATGAAAGACGCAGGCTTGAGAAAACTTGGGTATTGGATTTCTCAACAGGGACCGGCTTCATTAGATCGCAATATACCCCTGCTCTCTCAACCCTCACTGATCCTGAATTGTCCCCCGATAATCACAATGTTTATATTGCAGATTTCAATGGTGATGGGATGGATGACATTCTATACTCTTCCACTGCAAATGCCGTCTGTATATTGAAAGTATTTTTCAGCTACGGTGAAGGAAGAACATATATAGTTTCCAACACATTCTCCGCTGATACCGTGAAACAAGATTATTTAACGGTTGGTGATTTTTCCGGGAAAGGAAATGATGAACTCTTTTTTTATGATTATTCTATGACCAGTAATGCAGCACATTTAATTAGCCTCTCTTATGGCCAACCCAGTCCTGTTATTAAAGAAATATCAGATGGTTTAAATAATAAAATCAAAATATCATATAACCGATTGAATATTGATAATGGTATATTCTATGATTATCAGTCTTATCAGTTCGGATACCCTAATGGATTATTCAACGGCCCGGTTTATTCTGTCGAAAAAGTTAAAAACACCTCAGGTATTCCAGATGAAAGCGGGAAAGATATTTACAACACTTCAACCTTCAGTTACGGAGGTTTGATGTTTAACAAGTATGGAAAGGGCCTCCTGGGTTTCAGAATGATCCAGCAGAAAGACAGTATAACAGGAGTAACAACGCGTAAATTATATAACTTTCTAAACAGTTACCCGATACTGTGTATTTCAAGCCTTCTCAAATCAAATTCCCAGGGAAATATCACAACATACACGGCAACATGGAACTTAATCAGTTATGGAAACAAGAGAATCCTGCCATACAGCAGCACAGAAATCATTCAGAATCATCTCACAAACACATCTGAAAATTTCTCCAGAATTATCGACAACAATGGTAATATCACTTCTTCCCAAAGTATTAATAAAAATGGCACTTACCCTGAGTTAACAAATAATGTCACTTATACCAGTTACAGTTCATATGGTAACTGGGGTATACCGAATAATCCTCTCTCCATAACTACCACAGCAACTTATAAAACAAAAGATCCTGTTACCACCGGTATTGATTATGTTTACAACCAGGACGGAACCGTCTCATCTGAAAAACGGTTCGCAGGGACACCTAAAGAAGCAACTATTAATTACACTTATTATCCATCGGGAAATCTACATACCACAACCCTTTCTGCCCAAGGACTCACATCAAGATCCACAAGTTATGAATATGACTCCAAAGGACGATTTGTTATAACAATTGAGGAACCTGATGGAAAAGAATCTCATTCAGTCATAGATCCGGGGACAGGGAATACTATCTCCCTTACCGGCATCGACAGCTTGACAACAACTTATCAATATGACGGTCTGGGAAGACTGTTAAAGACTACCACTCCACTAGAACACGATATTCTGTCAGCTTTGGTATGGGATAATACTTCTTCAGATATTCCATCGGTATACTATTCAACAATCACAGCTCCAGGAAGACCGGAAGTAATAGAATACTACGACTCATATGGCAGACCCTTGCGTTCTTCAAGCGATGCTTTTGGAGGGGCAGTATTTGTTGACAGGGAATACAATCCTGAAGGCACAATAAAAAGAGTCTCTTGGCCATACAGGTTTGGGGATACAATGAGATGGACCGGGTATACTTACGACAATTATCAACGGTTAACAGGGGAAAACAACAACTCCCTCGTTACTCAGTACTCTTACAACCTTAATACTGTAACTGTAACTGGTCCGGATCAAAAATCAAAAACTACGGTTCTGAACAGCATTAATCAGCCGGTTCAGATCACCGAGAATGACAATTCCCAAATCATATATGACTATAACAGCTTTGGCCAGGTTTGTTCAGTGACCACTCCTGGAAATCTTGTTTCCTTCTTCTACGATCAATACGGACTCAGGGACTCAATCTACAATTCTAACTCCGGAGGAGTAAAACTGTTATACAATGCATTCGGTGAACTGGTATCACAAACAGATGAAAACGGATTGGAAACACAGGTTCAATATGATGTCCTGGGAAGGGTTACAACAAAAACAACTCCTGAAGGAATTACATCCTATAACTATGTTGGGACGGGAAATGGAGTAAGACAAATTTCTTCAGTGACGGGTCCGGGGGGAGTGTCAGATGGTTACCAATATGACAGGTATGGGCGCCTGACACAGTTCTCCAGGACGTTACAGAACAATATTACCCTTAATTATCAGTATCTTTATGACCAGTACGGAAATAACACAAGTGTCACCTATCCGTCTGCCATGCGAATTGATAATGTATATGACACCTACGGTAATCTTATCGAGATAAAGCAGGAGAATGGGACTCTTATCTGGCAGCTTAACTCTTTGAGGGCTACTGGTAATCCGGCACAGTATACACTCGGCCCGAATTCACTGACGCGTACATTCGGATACGACTCCCACGAACAGCTCAGCAATATAACTACAGGACAGTGGCAGCAATCTTACTCTTTTAATACCTCTACCGGAAATCTGAACAGTCGTTCCTACAAGAACGTAAACTCCCAGGATGAGCTGACCGAAAGTTTCCAGTATGACCTCATGAACAGACTCTCCTCATCACAGGTCAATGGATTGCAACAATACTCAGTGTCATATGACCAGACGGGAAACATCCTCACCAAAAGCGATGCAGGCAACTACACCTATGACCAGATGAAGGTCAATGCACTTGTAGCCCTTGAAAATAACCCGGGAACTATTTCACCTGATATGCAGTCGATCACGTATAATTCTCTCAATAAACCACATTTGATTTCCGAAGGAGACTATTCAAATGGTTTTCTATACGGTACGGACGGGCAGCGATTCAGGTCAGAATTATTCAGGAATGACACATTGATCAAATCGAGATACTATGGCCCGGGTTATGAGAAGACAGTGACTGCTGATTCAACGTGGGAGAACTATTACATCGTCAGTCCTTTTGGTCTGGCTGCCGTAATTGTAAAGGAAAGCGGTTCTGCAACAATATATTACGCCGAAACAGATCATCTGGGTTCTCTTATCGGGCTCATGCACAGCGATGGCTCGCATGCCGAAAGATACTCCTTTGATGCATGGGGAAGGAGAAGGAATCCTTCTGACTGGTCATATTCAAATGTCCCTGAACCAATTCTCACGGAGAGGGGATTTACCGGCCATGAGCATATGGATCTGTTCGGACTGATTAACATGAACGGACGAATCTATGACCCTGTGACGGCAAGGTTTTTAAATGCTGACCTGGTGATACAGGATCCATTTAGTACACATGATTATAACAGTTTTTCATATTGCAACTCTAACCCCTTAAAATATACGGATCCAAGTGGCTATCAAAAGTCATACGACTCATCGCCAGAACCAATATACGTAAGAGTTCCAGGTCATTTGAGGATACAGACATACATGTTGTATGATGCAGGATATGGGAATGGTACTGGCAGTGGTATGAAAGCTAATGCTGAAGATTATGCTTGGGAACAATATGTCATTGCTATTCAGTCTGGTTATAGTGAAACATTTAACAACTTCAGTGATCAATTCTGGAAGGGTTATTATGGTAGGTCTGCAAATGGCAAAATTAATGTCTTTGCAGGCTGGATTGATTACTTCACCTTTTCAAAAAAAGTTGGTGAAAAGGAGTGGCATCAGGGACAGTATATTAATTCGGAGCCATATTTTATAACTATTGACCTGGAGTCCGCAGGAAGAAGGGTTAA
This sequence comes from Bacteroidales bacterium, assembly GCA_034004335.1. GTDB lineage: Bacteria > Bacteroidota > Bacteroidia > Bacteroidales > VadinHA17 > SLNP01. Next base: position 6,253 of record JAVEWX010000081.1, read on the forward strand.
TGAGGCTAATGCGGGTACACTACCCCTCTTTGTGGCAGTAGGAGCCGCATTGAGCGAGTTGGGAGAGGCAGCTCTATTTGGGTTGTCGAGGCTGATGATACTTCTCTCGCCAATAATATTTCAAGGTGATACTCGCTCAGGTAGGGATTGGCAAAGAAGGGAGGATAGGCGCGGTCAACAACTCCAACGCGATCTAACTAATAGCCATAATAATATGCTGAATAATGGTGGGGTAAATAACCTAGGTTTGCCGGAAGATCCAAATGGACGTATTCCAAAAGGAGGAGTAGCGTTGTTCATTTCTTTTAAAGCTTTGGACCTTTATTACAATTGGAAATCAACAATAAAACCTGATTCAATTCCCTCACCCACCACAAACAACAAGGATACAACAATTATTATTCCTTATTTACCAGGGTATAGACCCTGAAGTATAGAAATGCCCAGTAACATAATGTTTTCTATTATGTTACTGAGCATTTGGTTTGATATTTCCCTGAGCAGTAGTTAACCAAGAAGCCAATAAACCCAAATGAATAAAACGACACCCATCAAATCGGACATCTTTAAGGAAATAGAAGAACTATACTTCTCAAATAAATTTAAGGATGTTATTGCGGTTTGGGAAAACAACATGACCTATTATCAGATTGACAAAAAGAGTCAAACTGACAACAACATTCTAGAGGCGATAGCTACAAGTTACTATGAAACGGGAATGTATGAAAGGAGTTTGTTTTATCTAGATGCTCAAATCGAACAACTCAAAAACCTAGAGTTGCCAAGCCATGAAAAGCAAAAGAAGTACAGGTATTACTATTTAAACAAAGTCAATGTTTATACTAAACAGAACAGAAGAATTTTAGAGTATAGAACTCTTTGGGAGTACTTAAAACATTTTGGGAAAGACGATACCTTCCTCGAGTTGTCCAACTTTCTTGAAGAGTATTTTTACAGAAAGTATTTACTTTTTAACAAATACTTTGGGTACGCTATCTTGATGTTAATTGCTATTGCTATCCTGATACCTCTATTTAACCTAAGTATTCCCAGAAATATTTACAGGCCTTATAACATTGCCTCAATTATTTGCGTAATGTGGGTAGTTCTCAATCTTTTATTCCCAAAAATATTTAAAGGATACCTGTTAAACAGTGTAAAGTATCTTCTTAGACCACGATGAAAAGAATAATAGAGGACGACAAGCAAAAAGAGTGCCCTTTTGAGACATCCTCTTTGTTTTAATGGTCAGGCATGTCAGCTGTTGCCTGATAGTATTTTTTTACGGACTGTAACCAGGTTACCTTCCTGCCTTCCTGTACCTGTATCCGGCTCCGACCGCCAACAGCACAAGCACTGTGACTGCAACATAAACGAATGACGGGACGGGTACCGGGTCACCGGCCGCATATGAATGCAGCCCCGACAGGTAATAGTTGACCCCGAAGTATGTCATCAGAACCGAGGAGAAGGCAAAGAGGGAAATAAGGTTGAAAGCATAGGTGTCCTTCATCCCCGGGATCATCCTCGAATGGGTCACAAGCGTATAGACTATTATTGTTATCAGTGACCATGTTTCTTTCGGATCCCATCCCCAGTAACGTCCCCATGACTCGTTGGCCCAGATGGCGCCAAGGAAGGTACCGATTGTAAGGAAATACAGCCCCAGTGTAAGCGTCCGGTAGTTGATTACTGTAAGCTCATCAATAACAGCACTTATCCTCTCCTTGTTTTCACCGTGGATGAACAGCATCATTACAAGCACAACTATGCCAAGAATGGCACCCAGCCCCAGGAAACCGTAGCTGCCTGTGATGACTGATACGTGAAGTGTCAGCCAGTATGACCGCAGTACAGGCACAAGGTTGGTGATCTCGGGATCCATGAAGCTGAGATGTGCCACCATAAGTGTCAGACCTCCCAGAACCGCAGTGGCCGCCAGCGTCAAAAGCGATTTCCTGCTGAATATCAGTCCGGCCAGTAATGTGACCCATGAGATGAAGAGCAGCGACTCATAACCGTTGCTCATGGGGGAATGACCCGAGATGTACCACCTGATTCCCAGGCCGAGGGTATGGAAGATGAATCCGGCTGCCACAAGGGCGGCAAGTGTCTTAAGAAGAATTCCCTTCAGGGCACCGCCCCTTATTATCATCACAATGATTGTAATGATCATTACCAGTCCAACGGTGGCGTAATACGGGAAAAGCCGCTCAAATATCTTCGCCCTGTAATAGAAAAGTTCGGCATTGACCTTTGCTTCCGACGGAAGCTCATAACCTGCGTAATGCCGCTGGTAGTTCTTGAGTGCGAGGACGTAATCTTCCGGCGAGGTGGTCGGACGGGTCATTGATGTCACAGACTGAGCCCACAACGGGACCACACTCACAACAAACAGGGAGTCTTCAAGCCCGATACCTTTCCTGGCAGCTTCTTCCGCACTGCCCCAGTGGTCAGTGCTGTCCCGCAGGGGAAACATCCTCATGAAGTCACCTCTCGACATCATATAACAGATATTGACCCTTTCGTCAACCTTTATTACCTCCTTGTCGAACTTCGTCCGTTCACTTTCACTTTTTGAGTAGGCCTGGTCAACCAGGGCGGCGAGCCGGTAACCACCCTCTGCTCCCATTTTTACAATATCAGTGAAAGCAGCCTTCTCACCTGTCAGGTTAAGCTGGCGGCGGAGCTCCTCGTTTGAGACCTTGATAAGAGGTATGTTCTGCCAGTGGTAAAAGTCCAGGGAACAACCGAGGAAGACTTGCATAGGTGACAGACCCTCGAAACTGTTTTCTCTTGAAACTTTTCTCAGGATGTCACTGCTGATTGTATACAGCGGCTTTGTTCGTCCTTTCTGATCCTGTGCAAGTACCTCCCCGAAGCTGTCAGCAGCTTTACGGTCAATAATCAGCTGCTGGCTCTTCACCGGTGAAAGGGAAGTCAGCAGCAGCAAAGCAAGGGCTGCAGCCGGCTTGCGGTATTTGGAACTCCAGTGTCCCGGGGCCACTGTACGGAAGAATGACTTCCTGTTGATGAGGGAAAGTATTATGAACAGGAACAGCAGAGCATAGCCTGTATAAGTTGTGTACATGCCCGCGGGGTCATGGTTGACAGAGAGGACTGTGCCGAGTTCATCATGGTCATATGATGACTGGTAGAAGCGATAGCCTCTGTATTTAAGTATATGATTCATATAAATGTCATAAGGCATTTCGGTGCCATGCTCCGGGTCAACCAGGGTCACCCTGCTTTTAAATCCTGACGGGCTGTTGGACCCGGGATAGCGTTCAACGACGAAATCATCCAGCCTGAGGCTGAAGGGGAGCTCAATTCCGCTTGCTCCCCAGCTGACGCGGGCTGTCAGGTTTCCTGCCGAACCCTGCCATACTGATCTCTGATCAGTCTCGTCATTCCAGAGATGGATCTTCTTCTGGTAGCCATTGCCCGAAAGCGTGAATTCAAGTGCGCCTCCGGGACCCTGGCTTCCTGCTCCTGCCGGCACCACGGCACCGCTCATAGTCAGTACCTGTGGCATGATCCTGTAGCTGGCAATTGTATAAACAACGCCCGGGGTCAGAACCACCAGTGAGTCAGCCGGATATTCAACAGTCTTCATCTCCTGCATAACAGTAGACTTAAGGCCCATTACCGACTTTATAAAGAATAAGTTCCCGTCAGTTGTAATTGAAATATTTGCATCTGTACCAAATCCTGCCGTCATCTCTCCTATCATTCCGGTCTCACCCATTGCCAGGACAACGGTTTCACTCTTAACCATGTCAGGAGTACAGAGGAGTGATACCATTGGCTTACCGTCCGGTGCCTGCTCCACCTTCTTCACAGCACCGGCAAGGTATCTGTCGAACGTCAGGGAGACTTTTTCACCTTCGGCTTCAAGGCTTCTTTTATACTTCGCATGCCGTCCGCCGGAGACGCTCAGCGGTGCAGAATGCGATGCCAAAGTGACGCCTCCTGCATCAAGCACCTCAAATGAAACGTCATTGCCTGATGAGAACGATACCCTTGATGAATCCCCCTCCCTGATATGCATCATGCCGTCATAACCGGTATACCTTGTAATGGCGGCTCCTGCCACCATAACTATAAAGGCGGCATGAAAGAGAAGTACTGTGAGCTTTTCCCTGCGCCAAAGCCTGAAGATGTATATCTGGCCAACGAGGTTAACAGTCAGCAACAGGAAGAGAAGCTCAAACCAGACAGTGTTGTAAACTGCTGCCCGGGCAGCCTGCTGCCCGAAGTCGTTCTCAATGAATGTAGCAGCAGCCATGGATACTGCAAGCACAATGAAGAGAATACCCATCATTGCGGGTGTAAACAGAAACTTTAATGTTTTCATGAAATCAATTTAGATGCAAAACTATCCCTTTTCGGAAATTACAAGCAATTTTTCCCTGTCGAGTATCTTTACTGATCTCGGGGTAGCCTGAATTATTTTTTCACTTTCAAATTCACCGATGATTCTTACAACACTCTCCTTTGCCATATTTGTCATTTCGCCCAGCTCCTGCCGCGATAGCACCATTTCAAACTCATCAGAATGAAAGATTTTGTCAGAGAAATAGAGGAGCGCCTCTGCCAGCCTGCCGTGCATCTTCTTCTGGGTCAGGTTGAGAACCTTCTGATGAAGCCTGAGGGCCTTGTCACTGAGGTCTTCAATAAAACCCGAAGCAAATCCCGGGTTGGTGGAAATCACTTTCCTGATGATGTCAAAGTTAATGAAACAGGCCTGAACATGGGTGATCGCTGCCACAGAGTAACAGTAGCGGGCGTTCACGTGAACGCCGGGGCCAGCCAGGAGTGTTTTTGATTCTGCCAGGTTAAGAATGAGGTTCTTTCCGGCGTACCCTTCCATATATACCTTTGCAAGGCCGGAGAGGAGGAAGATGGCATTTGAAGAGGGTGAGCCCTGTTTGATGATTATCTCCGAAGGCTTGAAACTTGCTTCATAGCGGTTTTTGTTGACGAGCTCAAGTTCCTCCGAAGAAAGATTCTTGAAATTTGCCCAGCACCTGGAACAGAACTCGCAACTGGTAATCTTGTTATCTGTGTACATCAGATTTGACTTTATGCAAATTTACCCCGTCATGCCTAACAGGTGCGCTATTTATGACATATATCATATTGGGTTTTGATCTTTATCAATCTGAGTGGCTGCACTTATCAATCCATTGTGATTGAAATATCAACGGGAATAAGTGTTTACCTGTCACATGTCTTGTTACCTTGCCTATGAGAAATCTAAATCAAATTTATATGAAAAGAAGCCTGAGATTAACCACATTAGTTATTACAGCCGGCCTGATTCTGGCCTCATGCGAAGGTCCAATGGGTCCGGCTGGTGAGACGGGAGCGACCGGAGCGAAGGGAGACAAGGGAGATCCCGGAACAACACTCGGTTGTGCCGACTGCCACAACAGTACCAGCCCGATGACTGCCTTTTCCCAGCAGTGGAGTACATCTACCCATGCCCTGGGTGGAAACGCCGCCTATGCCAACAGGGCCGGTTGCGTTCAGTGTCACACGAGCCAGGGATTCCTGGAGTATGTAAAAGAAGGTTCGGTTGCAGACATTTCAATACCTTCGAACCCTATGCAGATCAACTGCTCAACATGCCACAAGATTCACCAGACCTACTCTTCGGCTGACTGGACTCTCACCAAGCCCGGCGCACAGACACTTGATGTCAAATATGCGAACGCAGATGTAGTATGGGACAAGGGAGCGAGCAACCAGTGTGCCTTCTGCCACCAGATGCGCCCCGTTTCTCCTGCACCTGTTGCCGACGGAGCTGACTTTGCAATTGCCAGCTCACGCATAGGACCCCACCACGGACCCAACACCAACCTCATCCTTGGTAAAAACCCGTTTGAGCTTGCAGGGACGGCATATCCTACCTCCAACCCCCACTCCACCGCAGACGGCTGCCTGACATGCCACATGTCAGCACCTTACGGCTACCAGGCCGGCGGACATAACATGGGAGTTTGGTATGACAGCCACGGCACCGAGATGATGCTCAAGACCGGATGCACAACATGCCACAGCAATGCAACCACCCTTGACGCCATGATAGCAAGCCTCACATCTGATGTCGAAGACAAAATGGCCAGGCTTGAGTCACAGCTTATTGCTGCAGGTATTTACAATCCGACAACAGCCCTTGCCAAGACAGGCACCTTCAAGGCAAACGCAGTTCTGGCATACCTGAACTACAACACGATCAAGGAAGACCGCAGCAACGGTGTCCACAACCCCGGTTACATCAGCACACTGCTCGACAACTCGATTGCAGCAATGGTTGCCCTGGGTTACGCTGATCCAGCCAAATAGGGATTGCACAGGAACAAAAAAAAGCTGCCCGCCAACGCGGACAGCTTTTTTTATTTTCTCCCGATGATATTACTTCTTCAGTGATCTCATGTAGTTAATAATGCTCCAGATTTCGTTATCAGGAATTTTCTTGTCATAAGCCGGCATTTCGCCTCTGCCCTGCTTGGTCTGGTAAAACATTTCTCCATCGGTGTAGGCCTGGAAGGCAGCACCTGAGAAGTCGCCCGGGAATGTCTTGCACATCCTTCCCTTGGGACCGTCGCCGAGGCCTGTCTTGCCATGGCAGGAGGCACAGTTCTTGGCAAAGGATACCTTGCCTGCATTAACCGATGCATCATCCTTGGCTACAGGATTGGCCATCTTTTTGTACTCTGCCGGGATTGTCCACGGTTCTCCCTTTTTCTGCTGGGCGTCAACAACCTGTGTTAAACCAAAAGCCAGCAAAACGGTACCAACAAACAAAACTTTCAACTTCATAATCTTACTTTTTAAATTTCACTTAAATTAATCATATTTCATGCCAAAACAGAGAAGGAGTTAATTATTCCTTCCTTTTCAGGCTCTCTTTTCTTATTCTGACCAGGTTGATAACAACCAGTGTATAATGGCCCCATACGCCCAGTAGCATAATGGCCAGGGTTACAACCATCCACTTCGGAGCAAGCGTGGACCAGAGGCTCCTGTAAACAGGAGATGACTTTTCAACTTTTGTACCCCAGGCAGCAACTTCTCGCTTTTCCACGCTTCCGTAGAAATAGTTTTCATTGAACCTGCCGATAACCGTCAGGTTTCCGAGACTGTCTCCGGGAATAT
>JAVEWX010000260.1:0-2900 GCA_034004335.1 Bacteroidales bacterium
TACTTCAGGGAGTATTCGTACGAGGAGATAGCCTCGGAAATGAACCTGCCCATCGGGACAGTGAAGGTAAGACTTAACAGGGCAAAGTCTCTCCTGTATAATATCTACCTGAAAACCGAGAAGAAATAGCAGTGGAAGAGATCATCAGGTATTTCCCCGGACTCGATGCCGGACAGAAAAAGAAGCTTGAGGCACTCGGCGCTCTCTACTCCGAATGGAATAGTGTGATCAACCTTATATCGAGAAAGGATTTCAGCAACTTTTACACCAATCACGTATTGCACTCACTGTCCATCGCCATGGCTGTTCCCTTCCGGCCGGGAGAAAAAATTCTCGATATCGGCACCGGAGGGGGATTCCCCGGAATACCCCTCGCAATCCTCTTCCCTGATACCAGCTTTACCCTTATCGACTCCATTAAAAAGAAGATAAAGGTGGTTAAGGATGTCGCAGCCAGAACCGGGCTCTCAAACGTCAGAACGGTAAACTGCAGGGCTGAGCAACACAATGACAGATACAATTTCGTGGTCTCCAGGGCTGTCGCACCACTCCCCACACTCGTTTCATGGAGCAAAGGGAAGATTACCGGAATAGAGGGAAGAAAAGGCATCATTGCACTCAAGGGAGGAGACCTGACCGGGGAAACCGGGGAATTCGCCGGAAGAATAACCGTATGGGACATAAAGGATCTCTTCAGCGAGCCCTGGTTCGAAACAAAAAAGATCATATGGCTTAGGTTCTGATCGAAAATTGTACTCCGACACCTTGTGATTGAAAAAAATAATTACCTTTGCGGTCTCAAAGTCAAGAGAGCATAACAGGATAATACAGCAGCAATGAAAAGGACATTTCAGCCCTCAAAAAGGAAAAGGACCAACAAACACGGATTCATGGAGAGGATGTCAACACCTAACGGAAGGAGGGTATTGGCTGCCCGCAGGGCAAAGGGCAGGAAGAGACTTACTGTTTCCGACGAAGCTCGTCATAAAGGCTGATAGTCTATTCTGACAGCCCGGGTCGCGACAGACCCTCTCAATCACCTATAACACCACCACCGTAGAAATAATTGCTGACCGGACAGGGGTTCTCCTGCTTCAGAAGGCATATACCAACTTTCCCCCTCAGCCTTCCTCCTGCCTGAAGCAACAGAAAATGAAAAAGTCCTAACTTTGTTACCTTTGTCCGGATAATTGTTCAGCATGGAACCCGATATGGTAAAGATGATTGCCGGCAGACAGTTTGCCGGAATCGCCGGAAAGGTAACCGACGGGAAACGCATTTCCCCGGAGGAGGCGCTTAAGTTGTTCACTGAAGCTCCCCTTTCTCTGCTGGCCGTGATGGCAACCTCAGTCAGATCCAGGATCAACGGAGACTATGCCTTCTTTAACCGCAACTTCCACATCGAGCCAACAAATATATGTGTATACAACTGCCGTTTCTGCTCATACCACAGGAGGCGTGGCGACAGCGACAGCTGGGAATACGACATGGACCAGATGCTGGAAATGGTCAGAAGGTTTGATGGGGAACCGGTTACCGAAGTCCATATAGTCGGAGGGGTACACCCCGACCATGACCTTCACTACTGGGGAACCCTTCTCAGGAAGATAAAGGAACACAGGCCATCAATCCATATCAAGGCATTCTCGGCCGTTGAACTGGATTACATGATAAATAAATCGGGCCTGTCAATTGAAGAGGGACTCAGGAGCCTGAAGGATTACGGCCTCGACTCAATACCGGGAGGAGGAGCCGAGATATTTGATGAAGCTGTCAGAAGCAGTATTTGTCACGAGAAGACATCCTCAGCCCGATGGATTGAGATACATAAAACGGCACATAACCTGGGAATACCTTCGAATGCAACCATGCTGTACGGTCATGTCGAGAACTTCAGCCACCGCACAGACCACATGAACAGGCTGAGGGAACTGCAGGATCGAACCGGTGGCTTCAACTCTTTCATTCCGCTGAAATACCGCAGTGCCAACAACAGTATGTCTCACCTGGGAGAGACAACACTTACCCACGACCTCAGAAATTACGCTGTATCAAGAATCTTCCTCGACAATATACCGCACATAAAGGCATACTGGCCAATGTTAGGCAGAGAGGCAGCAGCGTTAAGTCTCTCGTTCGGTGTGGATGACATCGATGGCACCATTGATGACACAACCCGTATATATTCAATGGCAGGATCGGAAGAGAATCCCTCCATGAGCGGGCAGGAAATGGCCGAACTGATAAAGAAGGCAGGTTTCAGACCTGCAGAAAGGGATACCCTGTACAACATAGTCAGAGAGTATTGAAGTCCGCCTTCATCCGCGGTTCCCCTGCCACAGGTATAATTTTATCATTAACTTTGCGTTACTAACTTATCACTCGACTACAATGGCTTTTAAGGATTTCCTGTTCAGCAAAACCTTTGTGAAGCATTTCGGATTTGCACTTGCAATATTCGTATCAGTGCTGTTGATACTTCTTCTCTGGCTCAATATTTATACACGGCACGGACAGGCCAGGGAGGTCCCCCTATTCATCGGAAGAACCCTCGATGAGGCCGAAAGGATGGCTGCCAGAAATAAATTCAGGTTCGTTGTTACCGACTCGGTATATACAAATTTTGTTCTCAAGGGGGCAATAGCCGAACAGAATCCTGCGCCTGGTCAAAGGGTCAAGAAACACAGGCGGATTAATGTAACCATCAATGCCTTTAACCCCGAGATGGCTGTCGTGCCCGACCTGGTGGGCCTCTCCCTCAGGCAGGCCCTCGCAACGGTTACCTCGGCAGGATTCGAGACGGGGAAACTGAATTACTCACCCGACATTTCGGTCGATTTTGTACTCAAACAGATGCATAACGGAACCGAATTGCCGCCGGGTGATACAATACCCAAGGG
>JAVEWX010000082.1:0-13292 GCA_034004335.1 Bacteroidales bacterium
GTTAATGAATATCTTTTCACTGGCTGCCGGTTTCTTGAACTCCACGTTTATCTGTCCGGTTATGGCCTCATAACCGTTTTTCACCGAAGCCGTTCCCTTGGAGACCTGTATCGACTCCATCCACGGGCCGGGTATATAGTTCAGTCCGTATGCTGATGCCAGTCCCTGCATAGCCGGGAAGTTCTCGGTCATAATCTGCACATAGGTGCCTGCCAGTCCCAGCAACTGTATCTGCTTTGCACCGGTAACGGCATCTGACCAGCTTACGTCAACGGAGGCATTGGTCTCAAAGCTCTCCGACAGGTTACAGCAGGCTGCCTTCTTGAACTCCTCACCGGCGATGTTGATTGTCAGTATGGGCTCCATGCGGCTGATATAGTTGCCCGGCTGGCGGCCAAAGACCGTAACCTCTCCGGCATCGGTCCCTGCCACAAGGGTATGTTCAATGTAGGTGTCGGATGGATCCGTGGATATTGTATCGGCCCTGTAGCCAATGAAGCTGATGACAAGCAGGCTGCTTGTCCTGGTCCTTCTCAGTTCAAAGTACCCTGCCGCGTTGGTAGTGGTACCCGTTGTGGTGCCTGCCCAGTAAACGCTGGCCCCGGGGAGACCTGTGGCGCCATCGCTGTCGAGCACCTTACCCTCGATCCTTCCCTGGGCAGTGACAACCAGGGGTGAGAGAGATATCAGAAATAATATTATTGATTTCATGGTATTCCTTTTTATGTTGGTAAAATGTGGAGACCTGCCTGGCGACTTGCCTTGCAGAGGAAAGGAAATACCTGAATATCAGGTCAGAAGGCAGCAGTTTTTCAATACCAGGTCGGGGTATTGACTGCCATGCTTGTTAAGAGGCCCGGGTTCCGGCCGCAACGATGAGCTGCGGAAAAGGACCGGATATCCAGTATCTGTTATTGCCGGGTGGTTCTGGAGGTCAACATTATGCGATGCCGGTTCCCTGCTGCTTGTATCAATGCTTAAGAGCTCCGTTTCGTACTCGCAGCAGGCACGGTCGGTCAATCTGTCGTCAGATCCGTTTTCCGGTACACAGCATTGACGGTTGTCGGGAGTGTCAGGTGACACCGGTTCAGATGAACAGCAGGACCGGGCAGATTCATCGTCGCAGGCCGATGGTGCCTGCCCTGGCTCCATTTCGTGTCCCAGGCTCCCCGATGAACAACAGGGCTCAGCATCTGTGGAGGAGCCAAAGAATGATACCGTATAATCATGTGTCCCACATCCGGCGCAGTAATGGGATGTAATTACCATACCCCTGGTTCCCGAAAGCATTACCAGGATAACTGCAACAGCAGTGAGCCTGTATGGCAGAGTTATCAAAGACATATTCTTAACCTGAAGATATAACAGTTAACTGACTGTTTTGTTCAGTCTGAAATAAGCCCTTTTTGTAGGTATTGTAATTGGTAATTATTAAATTTAGAGGTTAAACAAAATCTGACATTATGAGTATAGTTAAGGAATTCAAGGAGTTTGCCGTTAAGGGTAATGTTGTCGACATGGCCACCGGTATCATCATCGGTGCAGCTTTCGGGAAGATAGTTTCCTCGGTTGTCAATGACGTTCTGATGCCGCCCCTCGGGCTGTTGCTCGGAAAGGTTGATTTCAAGGACCTCAGGCTGGTCATCCAGAAGGCTTCCGTTGACGCTTCAGAAGTGTCAATCAACTATGGCATGTTCGTACAGACACTTATCGACTTCATTATTGTTGCATTCTGTATTTTCCTGCTCATCAAGGGGATTAACAGACTAAAAAGGAAGGAAGAGGCAGCTCCGGCTCCTGCAGCGCCTCCTGCTCCCACCAGGGAGGAGACCCTGCTGACAGAAATCCGCGACCTTCTTAAGAAAAAGTAACAGCCGGAAGGAAGCAACGCCAGGGCAACAGCCTCTGAATATCCGGCAGGAATACGATTACTTGCAGCACCGGATTTCAGCAGCTGTTACCACCGGCATATGAACTGTGTTGAAACGCGACTGTCGGCGCGATGACTGACTGGCAGTGGCGATGAGTATTAAAAAAAGTTAAAATCAATGACTTCGGGGAACCTGGCAGGCTCCTCCAAATCTTTTATTGGCCATATTTTAGTAGCTTTCCGGCAGAAACAATAAATTTCAAAAACCTGTAAATATGAGAAGACTTGGTACAATTTTGTTCGCTTTGATTCTTGTTGTCCTGCTTCCTGCTGCCAATGCTCAGGACAAGGTCGTCAGCAAGATTATAGAACTTGGCACAACCGACAATCGTACGATGGATCATCTTGATGTTCTCTCCAACCGTTTCGGCGGAAGACTTGTCGGATCGGATGCCTATGAAAACGCAGCCAACTGGTGTGCATCCAAATTCAGGGAGTGGGGCATGGAGGTCATCATGGATGAGGTGGCATCGGTTCCTGTCGGATTCAACAGGGGCCCGTGGTTTGGACGTATGCTTAGCGAGGATGGCATGACTCTGCACTTTGCCACTCCGTCATATACGGCCGGAACCAGGGGCGTTCAGCGTGGCCATGTGGTCATGGAACCCAGGAGTCTTGCCGAACTCGAGAGGATGAAAGGTAAGCTCAAAGGGGCCTGGGTGCTGATAACCGGCACCAACAGCGGCTGGCCCATAGACTACTCGGCAACAGGCGATTCCATCAGGGCGGCAGTGATGAAGGCGAATGATGAGATAAGCGCTAAAAATCGCGAGATAACGGCTGAGAACCGCCGCAATCCCGATGGTGAACAGAAACCCCTTCTGACAATACGCGAGGAACCGGCTATATTCTACAGGGAGATGGTTGAAGCAGGAATACTCGGTATCATACAGTCATCAGCCATTCCCATCAGGGCTCTCTACGACAGGAAGAATATCGACAAGATGACATTCGACAACCTGCCCTCGGTTCCCGACATAAAGCTCAACGAGCACCAGTACAGGATAATAGAGCAGAAGGTGAGGGAGAGGCAGTACTTCCTTCTCGAATTTGACATCAGAAACCACTTTAAGCCCGGTCCGGTGAAGTACCATAATGTCATTGGTGTCATCAGGGGTACGAAGTTCCCGAATGAATATGTGATGATGGGCGGACACCTCGATGCCTTCGATGTGGCTACCGGCGGCGTCGACTGCGGCGTGGGAGTGACCCCGGCAATGGAGTCGGCACGCCTTATCATGGCTGCGGGAGGCAAACCCAAAAGGACAATTCTCGTATGCCTGTGGGCCGCCGAGGAGTTCGGTCTGGTGGGCTCAAAGCACTGGGTTGAATCCAATAAGGAAAAGCTTCTCTATATTGCCAACTATTTCAATCGCGACGGTAGCCCGCTGGCTCCAACGAGCCTCACGGTTCCCGAGGCAATGTATGATGACCTCGAGAAGATATGCAGGCCTCTCAATGAGATCAACCCCGATATACCCTTCACACTTCGCAAGCGCGAGACACCTCCGGGTCCACGGCCAACGTCGGCAGGAGGTTCCGACCATGCCTGGTTCGCAATCAACGGGGTTCCCACGCTGAGCTTCGGCCTTACCGATGTGTTCGGATATGACTTCCAGTACAACGAAATATGGCACACCGAGAGGGATACATATAACATGAGCATCCCCGAATACCAGAACCACACCTCCGTAGTACAGGCTGTTGTGGTGTACGGAATAGCCAACCTCGACAAACTGCTGTCGCGGGAGGGTTTATACAGGAACATGCCATAAGGCAACAAGCTAAAAATCAGTGAAATGAAGAAAAAAGTTATCCTTTGTGCCTCACGTTGCGCCGCAGGTTTGCTGACTGCATTCCTATTGCTTCCGGCAGGTCTCCTCGCACAGGACAGGCTGCCCTCGATGCCGGGCTACGAGAACTACAGGAAGATGCAGGGTCTCAGGCAGGGCCTCTCGGTTACAGACTGGAGGCTCGGATCGTGGAGCGATGACGGCAAATCATTTACCTATACGCAGGGAGGGAAAACCTTCCGGTATACCATTGCAGGCCGCAAAACGGCTGAAATAGAGCCTGCTGTACAGCCCGGGAGAGGACAGATGCCGGCACGTCAGGCAGGTACGGGTGAAAGGGTGGCACGCGGACGCCAGGCTACCACAGCCATGTCGCCCGACGGTAAGCTCAGGGCTTTCTACCGCGACAACAACTTGTGGCTCAGCAACGCCGACGGCTCGGGTGAATATGCGGTGACTACCGCCGGCAATGCCAAAGACCGTATCAAATACGGGTCGGCAAGCTGGACATATGGTGAGGAACTAAGCCAGACGACTGCCATGTGGTGGTCGCCAGACGGACGCAAACTGTCTTTCTACAGGTTCGACGAAACCGGAATAGAGGACTATTATGTCATCAACAACCACCTGTCAATCCAGAATGGTGTCGATATTGAGCCATATGTAAAGGCAGGTGCCAAAAATCCGCTCGTCGATGTATATGTCTATGACATTGAGAAGAAAACTACCGTAAAGGTTGATGTCCGCAGCGGCGAACCCTTCAGCAACAATGTTATGGGGCATTACGTGTATGCAATTTCATGGACCGACGACGGCAGGGAGCTGCTTCTGCATCGTACAAACCGCAGGCAGAACACACTGGAGCTATGCGCCGCCAATCCTGAAACGGGAACTTTAAGGGTAATCTTCAGGGAAGAGTGGCTTCCGAGCTTTGTCTCCAACAGGCCTATGCGTCGTTATCTCTCCGACAACAACCGGTTCATCCTTCAGTCGGAACGCAACGGATTCAGCAACTACTACCTGTACGACATGAGCGGCAGGCTCCATGCCACCCTCACAAACCACCCGTTTGAGGTTGCCGGCATAGTAAAGGTCGATGAGGCGGGTAAGAAGCTTTATTATATGGCGCGCAGCAGCGAGAACCACATGATGCTCCAGCTTCATGTCGTCGGCCTCGATGGCAAAGGAGACATGAGACTTACCGATCCGGCATTCAACCATTCGGTGAACATCTCACCCGACAACAAATACTTTATCGATACCTACCAGACCCACAATATTCCTCCGGCAACCAGGCTTGTTGATATGAAGGGGAGGGTTGTTGCCGAGCTGTCGAAGGGCGACCTGACGAAATTCACCGAAATTGGCCTTAGGCCCGTTGAGCAGTTTACCTTTAAATCGGCCGACGGGGTTACAGACCTGTTCGGCACCCTTCACTTCCCTGCCAACTTCGATCCGTCGAAGAAGTACCCCGTACTTTTCAGCGTTTATGGCGGACCGGGCAGTACCGGTGCCAGTGAGAGTTTCACTACTCCCAATGCAATGACTGAATATGGCTTTCTTGTAGTGCAGATCAGCGCCCGCAACGCCGCAGGTCGCGGTAAGGCTATCTCCGATGCCTATTACGAAAACCTGGGCATTGTCGAGATCGATGATTTTGCTGCAGGCATCAAATCGCTGTGGAACAGGCCCTACTTCAACAGGGAGAGGGTCGGGGTTTATGGCACCAGCTATGGCGGATATACAGCTGCAATGTGCATACTGAGGTATCCCGAGGTTTTCCACGCTGCCGTGGCAAATTCGGCAGTGACCGACTGGCGGAACTATGACTCGGTCTATACCGAGAGGTACATGTGGATACCCCAGGAGAACCAGGAGGGTTACGATAATGGCAGCGCCATGAAGTATGCTGCCAACCTGAAGGGCAACCTGATGATCTACTATGGCTCGCGCGATGATAATGTTCATCCATCCAATTCATACCAGCTTATTACCGCGCTTCAGAGGGCAGGCAAACATTTCGAGGTGCAGGTGGGTCCCGACCAGGGGCATACGGCTGTCAACTCGAACCGTATGATGGAGTTTTTCATATATCATCTTATAATGAACTAAATCGTCGCTTTGCGATTGATAACATAAACCCGCCTTTTCTACAGTGAAAGGGCGGTTTTTTTTTATGCTGACCGTCACGAAAACTATCTCGCTGTAATCATCCTTCTCGAAGAGAATACCAACCTTTCCGTTCTTCAGGGTTGTCAGGGCTGAACAGGCTTCGCTGCGGGGGTAAATAACCCTTCCCCTTGTCCAGGTCTTATCTTTATCGGTGCTAAGGCGCAGTGTAAGGTTTTTCATTTCGGTGGGAGAACTGGCGTTAGAAAAGATCAGGGTGCCTCTGGGGATTACTATGTATATGTCATTGTTGCTGCGTTAAGACCTGAAATACTCATTGATATATTTAAAATTAAGCTGGTTGCAGTGGTGTTTCGATTAAACGGATTTGGATTATTATCTTTCATCCCTCTTTGACAGTACAAAAATTTCAAAAAGGAAATAAGGACGATTCCGGCCTGATGGTCCAGGTTTAAGGGTACTACTGGATTTTCATAGTTAATATATTCTGAATACTGCGATTATTATGTTGAGTACAACCCGGTAAGGATCGATAGGCTTCTACGCCTTTGTTGTCCAATACACTATCATAACCGGGTCCGCCGGCGCCAACATACCCATAGCTTGCCCCGCTTTCATCCGGGCTAACCCAAAACGAATAGAGTTTCCCGTTTGTCAGATGAAATCGGAAACATACAGGTTTGCCTTCCAGTCCGGACAGATCATCTTTGGAGTTCCATGTTATCTTGTACAGGGTCGCATCTGTATGTACAGGGTTACATTCCGCTGCCGTTAGTTGGCTTATCACTTCGCCTCCTTCGTCTAAAACTTCCACACGAAGTTCTCCACTGGGGCAATCCACATTGACGAACAAGTGTTTACCTGCAAACACTACAGGCCTTGTAAGCAGCGTTCCTGTTGACGAACCTGACTCCATAGATGCAAACCCATCCCTGCGTAATGTAGCCATGCCAATGCTTCCTCCCGCATACTCTCCGCGGGATCCATCAGGGGCTATTCCGGAATAGCCACAATATGGAAACCAAAGTTCATCACCCACCACCAGGCATATACCCTGAGGCAAGTTGATAAATGCTCTGTCCCAATCCCCATCTTTATATGTCCCCTTTATAAAGCTCTTTCTATCTGTTCTGTCCCAATGAAATCCATCACGACTGAAGCCCAGCTTCATTTCGTTGTATTTTGGGATTTTTTGTCTGCCAGCTATTTCATTGGTAGGTCCGAGGTGAATCTGAAAGGCTCCCAAAATAAGACTTTCATAAGCTACTCCATGTAAACTATAAAGTTGTGCAGCATCTCCTACTTCGGGATGAGGCTCGTCCAATCTGTCAGCATTTACCCAAAAAACTGCATCATTGAAATTACCCGGGTGTTCAATTGTATTCCTCTCAGCGTAGTACCTTGAACGATAGAGAGTCTTGCCGACACGAGGGACATTGTGTTTGATGCTCATTACCCAAACATTACGAAACGGGTTATAAAAAAAGGAACTATAGTCGTTCGACCTGCCAAGGGAGACCCCGTTATACCAGGTCTGTCCATCTCTTGACTTATGCATGGTGTTTTCCCATAACGCATTAATAAATGGGACATTTGGATCATCGCCCGGTCTTGGGTCAATTCGATCCACTCCCATTATATACCAGTTGTTTTCGCGGGTCTGACTGTCAAACTGGAGCCAAAATGCATTTGGACTGGCAAATGGTGAAAATGGTGCTGATATTTCTTTCCAATCAGTCAAATTATTACTTACTGCAAAAGTCATAGGATTTTTGCCTCTTTCTGCAGGTTCTCTTCTATACACGGTAACGAACTGGCGACTTTTAAAATCATAAAATACCCCTCCCTGACGGAAGGCCGCCTGCTTAATAACAGGGTTGTCTTCGTACTTCTTTGCCTGGTGAAATACTCGTTGAAGATTCGTTTGTTCCACAAGAAAATCATCAACAAAAAGCTGTCTTCCAACATTGATGGGAATAACCCTTGGTGGTTTCTCCAGATATGGTATGGTCATTGGTGCGGAAGAAAAGGGATCGCCTGTTTGCGGAGGCCATACATCAGGGAGAACGATGCCATTATAAAGCATCTTATCTTCATAGTTTGAGGCAGGCGGATTATAAGGTCTCTCATCATCCACGCTGTTACAAAAAAGCATGGCTGTTACTAATACAGTGAAACTAGATATCCGATAAAAAGCCATAATGCATTATTTATTGGTTAATGTTATTGAGGTCCCGTATAAATCTAAAGAAGCTCTTTGAAGTATTAGAAATTATATCGGGTTGCAGAGTTTTTCCAATTATACTGGTTTGAATTTTTATTTTAAAGACCCCTGTGATACGACTATATTTCAAAATGAAAACGAACGATTTATGTCTGATATACCAGGTTTATTTGAATTTCGATAATGTCTTAATTTTAGTGGGGCACAGGTGATGCAAAGTTAAAGCTTTGGATGACTTTGTGAGGCGGGTTTCACTGAATCTTTATCAGCAGTACACGTATCTTCTGTAATGTAAATAATGAAAGATGCCTGCAACCATTGGGTTACAGGCATCAGTGCATGTCAGTTTACAATGAAACGTAGAGAGTTAGAAGATAGTTGGCGATGCGGTATTCCTCTTTCCAAAACAAAGCATAAAAAGACTGCTTGGAATATTTGCCCTGGTATCCTCACTGTCAACGAGCCCAACAAAAACCATAGGGCTGCTGGCGGTATTGGTATTTATATTATTGACCAGGACGTTAACCTCAATATATCCAAAACTTTTTCCGGCGGGTATCTCTATGGTTCCCTCTTCGGGCATTTCATAATGTACCCCTGCGGTTGCTTTGGATGTTATTTTGTACCAGTCCACATCTTCAACCCCCTCGGGTTGTGAAGCAAATAGTCGTCCTTCGAAAATGTCGTAGTATACTTCGTCATATACTTTATAGTTTACCCTGACATTTTTCGACTGATGTGGCCCGATCAGCTGGACCTGGATACTGTCGGTTCCGAGATCGGGAGCAACGTTTCTGTTATGGTAATAAAAACGGGAGTTGTAGAACTGGAAACTGTTTGTTGTACCCAGCACTCTTATGGCCGAGAACTCAACAAATAAGGGTCCTTTGTATGAGAAATCCTCCTTCTCACACCCCGTCATGAGTAACAAGATAGAAATTAAGGAAGCGAATAATATTCTAGTAGTTTTCATGTTTCAAGGTTTTAAAAATTAATGACCCGGGTTCTGTATCATTTTCGGATTTGTGCCTTCAAGACCAACTTCATCCGGAGGTATACGGGCTACTACCCGATAATCGTCCCATTCCAGGTCTGATCTACCTGCATCAATTGCTTCCACAGATTTGGTAATTTGCATGCCCTGTCTTTTAAGATCGAAGAATCGATGACCTTCCCCAATAAACTCAATTCTCCGTTCAGCAAGGATCAGGTCTCTAAGGCTTTGTCCGGTTTCAGTAGCATCTGTCAGACCTCTGGCATTCCTGATCAGGTTAAGGTCGGCAAGCGCGAGGTCTTCTTGTGGTTCTGCCTTCCTGGCATAAGCCTCAGCCCGTATGAAATACATCTCAGCCAGTCTGATGATGGGGATGTTATCAATTCCAAACTGACCACCTGCACCTGTGAATTTGTATAGCCATATTCCTTCTTCGGGACTTGCCAGATAATTGTGTTTCACCTTTCTCATAAGACTCTTCCTTTTATCGTTGTTGTCGATAGAGTTATAGAGGTCAAGAGAAAACAGCAGTTCCCCGGTACCGGTTCCTTCCTTTTTGTCGAGATACCACCCTTCAGGATCAGCCGGATCGGGATCGGTAACAATAGACCGGTGGTAATATGCCTGGATTGAGCTTGCAAGCAGGTTATCAACTTCAAGGAATTTCAGTTGAAAGATTGACTCACTGTTATTATCAAACACCTCGTTATAGTTACCTGTTTCGATTGATATTCCATAACTGGCAGCGTTGTCAATCACCCATGTTGCTGCCTCAATGGCCTCATCGAATTTTTCCCAGTAGATATATACTCTTGCAAGGATGGCTTTGGCAGCTAGTGCATTACCTCTGTTCGGAAAATTGCCCGCATCATTGCCTTCAAGCAGTTCGAAGGCAGTAATAAGGTCATCTTCAATAAGTTCATAGGTATCCTCGACTGTACTTCTGGCAATCTCTATCTCACCAAGGTTCGTACCATCATACTTGAAAGGTTTTGTCATTAAGGGAATGCCAAGATTAAATCCGGGAACGAGGTGGTTTGGCTCTCTTGAATAGACCCTGGCAATATCGAAATGCTGCCATCCTCTCAGGAAGTAGGCTTCTCCCTTTAAGAGTTTCTTTTTATCTGCATCACCTGCAGCTTCTTCAGGGACATTGTCGATGGCGTCAATTACAAAATTTGCATTTCGGATTACCAGGTACCCTGATGACCAGTTGTTTACATGACTGCCTGGCAGGTTCTGATAGTGATTAATATAGACATTTGCATGAGAAAATGCCACTTTCCCATTATCGGCCAGTAATTCGGGGACAGCAAGGTTCATTCTTCCGTAGTTCGAACTTCCCTGGAGGTTGTCATAAGCAGCTATAAGAGTGGCTTCATTACCTCTTAAGGTATTCAATGCATCATCGGCGTTGATCGAGTTTAATGGCTTTATTTCAAGTAGTTTCTCACAAGAAGAGAAAAGTAAGCCCGCCATAATTACTATTGATATGATATTTGACTTCATGATATTCATCTTTAAATGATTAGAAATTTATTGTTAACATGAAGGTGTAGCTCTGAGCGGAAGGATATTGCCCTGAATCACTTCCTGTAAATTCAGGATCATAGCCCGTATAAGTAGTAGTTGTCAGTAGGTTGTACCCGGTAACTGAAATTGTAGCACCATCAATTCTAAGGTTACTGAGAAACTTTCGTGGGATAGCATAACTAATGGAAGCGTTTTTAAGCTTGATGAAGTCAACTTTTTCATAATGGTGGCTCGACTGTGCAGAAAAAGCTTTTGTATTCCCTCCGGGTCCCAGCCACGCATTACCGTACATTGGCTGAGCAACCCAGACGACATCACCTGGTTTCTTCCAGTGGTCTGTATACATGGCAAGGATCTGGTTCCTGTCGACACTGGAGCCGACACGCCCCATTACCACCTTATCAGCGAAGTAGCGTCGTGCACCTTTCTGAAACTGGGTCAGAAATGATAGCTCGAAACCTTTCCAGTTCATAGTATTAATAATGCCACCAAAGAAGGTAGGCATAATACCGTTAATCCAAACCCTGTCGTCTGAAACAGGAGAATAGGTTATATAGCCATCTTTGTCATACCACATTGGTCTGCCATCGGCCGGGTTTACTCCTGCAAAATTATATACCAGGAAACTTTCAAGAGGATAGCCGACTCTTAGTTCATTGGCGATTTCCATTTTCCCATCAACCAGGGAGGTTATTTCATTATTAACCCATGTAAAATTTGGTGATAATCTCCAGGAGAAATGTTCTGTTATTACAGGAAGAACATTTAATGTTAGCTCCAATCCATGGTTTCTCATTGAACCAACATTTTGAGGTATAGATCCATAACCTGAGTTTGAAGGCACACCTCTGTAATAAAGGAGATTCCGTGTTTCGTCGTCAAAGTAGTCAAACGCAATCTCTATCCTGTTCCCCAGCAAACCGATTTCAGCACCCAGGTTAAGAGAATACTTTGATTCCCATGTCAGTGCAAGGTTTCCTGGAACAGATGGTGATAGACCCGATAATCCGTCATAGCTGCCTGATCCCACAAATTGTGGTCTTGCCACGAAGTTTCCGATACCTGAATTACCTACAACGCCATAACTGGCTTTTAGCTTCAGATCAGACAGCCATCCGTATTTATCTTTGAGGAAGGGCTCTTCAATTACTCTCCAGGCAGCGGAGGCAGAAGGGAAAAGTCCCCAGATATTCTCCTCACCAAAACGTGAGGAACCATCACGGCGCAACACAAAATTAAATATATATCTATCATTCAGTGTATACCCTATTCTTCCGAAAAATCCAAGGATTTTGTATCCGTCAAACT
The DNA here is from genome assembly GCA_034004335.1 of Bacteroidales bacterium. Classification (GTDB taxonomy): domain Bacteria; phylum Bacteroidota; class Bacteroidia; order Bacteroidales; family VadinHA17; genus SLNP01. The sequence goes on from JAVEWX010000082.1 coordinate 11,913, forward strand.
CTTCGGTAAAGTCGGATATATTCGCCGCCTGCCCAAGTAACTTGAAGTCTGGAGAAGGAACCCCGCTGGCTTCAGTTAGCCGGCGGAAGTATGAATAGTGTTTATATTCATAACCTCCCAGGAGATTGAGTCGGTGGTTTTCGCCAATAGTTTTCATGTAATTGAGAGTACCAGAGGTTTGAATACTGGCTATTTTTCTGTCAATTACACCTATAATACCGCCTAATGCCTGCCCGAGGAAGTTTCTTGGATCCTCGAAGCTCCTTTCAGTATTATCATTATAGTCAACCTGCCCGCTTATTTTTGCATTCAGGCCTTCAACAAAATCGAATTTCAAATCAACTATCTGGGTTACCTTGTTGGTGGCAGCAGTGAAAATATTTTGCTCCAGCAAGGTGAGTGGGTTAGTATGCATTCCTCCCTCAAGATTATTATTAATGGTTCCATCTTCTTTATAGATCCTGTTGTAGGGAACCATCATAAGGGCAGACCGGATCGGGTTGGCAATAAGACCTCCTGATTCCGGCTGCCGGGTTCTCATATTGCTGAGCATTGTAGAGGTGGAAATACCAAAAAAAGGTGATGCCTGATGGTCGAAGTTCAGACGCATTGAGGTTCTGTTGAAGCTGTTGTATTCTGCAGAAGCTTGCGTATAGTTATTGCTTCCGCTAACATAATACCTTGTTTTTTCTGTTCCACCTGTAACTGTCAGCTGATATTCCTGTGAAAGGCCGTTTCTGAATACAAGGTCGATCCAGTCATCATTGGGAATCACGTCAGTATTATATTGTATATTAGGAAAGTCTGACGGATCACCAGTTATCCAGCCAAGGTCTGCATACTTGTTATAAATGTTTAGAAAGTTACTTGCAGCGTTGCCGTATCTGTTATAATAGTTTAACAGTGCAAGCTCAATATATTGCTGGCTGTTAAGAATGTCGACCCTGTTTATTAGTCTCTCTATTCCAATCCTGGAAGAGAACGAAATGTTTGTTTTTTCGGAGGCCCTGCCTCGTTTTGTTGTAATTATTATGACGCCGTTGGCACCCTGTGCTCCATAGATTGATGCAGTAGCAGCATCCTTCAGAATGTCGATGGATTCGATATCATCCGGGTTGATGGTGGCGAAGAGACTGTGGGACTGAGTGTAGGTGGCAAAACTGCCATCAACTATCTGTTGTCCGTCAACAATAATCAAGGGCCTGGTACTAGCACTTATTGAACTTATACCACGTATATTGATCACTGCCTCTTGTAAATCGTCAGCGAAAAGTTTACCAGTAAAGGTTTAAATTTAATGTGTGGTTTTGCAAGTTTTGTATCACTAAACACCACACGAAAATGGAAGAAAAGAACAAGAAGCCAAGTGTTGAGCAGGTA
>JAVEWX010000261.1:0-2880 GCA_034004335.1 Bacteroidales bacterium
AGGCTCTTCCGTATTAACATGGTTTGCGGAAACACAGGATTCATCTGCCAGTTACAGGAAATTGCAGGTTCTGTGACAGTAGTACCCTATGTTATAACATTGTTATAACGTTTCTGAATCAGGTTTTCTGTACCTCCGGAAGTTTTTAACATCCGGGCGGAGATACTCAGCGATGATGCAAATAACATCAAAACCTCTTTATTTATAAGTATTTTTAATAATTTTGTCATGCGTTGAAACTGAACAATAATTCCTTCAATATATGCCATCCATTTCCGCCAGAGGAAAGGTCATGCCCGCCTCACCAATAAGAAAACTCATACCATTTGCAGAGGAAGCCGCCCGGAACGGAGTAAAAGTCTACCGTCTCAACATTGGCCAGCCCGACATCCCGACTCCCGCTGTAGCTCTTGAAGCAATCCGGAAAATCGGACTTAAAGTAATTGAATACAGCCATTCTGCCGGGAATGAATCATACAGAAGAAAACTTGCCGGATTTTACCGTAATCTGGGGATAGAAGTGGACTATACCGACATCCTTATTACAACGGGAGGATCAGAAGCCATATCATTTGCATTGCTGGCCTGTCTTGATCCGGGTGATGAGATAATAACATCCGAGCCTTTATATGCAAACTACAACGGGTTTGCCGTATCAACCGGAGTAAAAATAGTCCCGGTGACCTCAACCATAGCAAACGACTTCGCTCTCCCGCCGGTTGAGGAAATCGAAAAAAGGATCACTCCACGGACCAGGGGCATCCTGGTATGCAACCCCAACAATCCGACAGGCTATCTTTATTCCAGGGAAGAACTAAGCAGGCTCAGGGCAATAGTTAAAAAGCACAATCTGTACCTGTTCAGCGACGAAGCATACAGGGAATTCTGTTACGAAGGAGAGGAGCATTTCTCAGCGATGAAGCTTGATGGAATTGAGGAGAACGTGGTTATGATCGACTCCGTTTCAAAAAGGTACAGTGAATGCGGAGTACGTATTGGCGCCCTCGTTACCCGGAACAGGGACGTAATCGAAACAGCTCTCAGAATAGCCCAGTCGAGGCTCTCCCCTCCCGGTCTTGGACAGATTGCTGGCGAGGCATCGATCGACACTCCGGCTGAATACTTCAGGGAGGTAAACAGGGAATATACACTCAGGAGAAACTTCATGGTAGATGCCCTGAATAACATGCCGGGTGTTTATTGTCCGAAACCCAGGGGTGCTTTTTATACTATGGCCAGACTTCCGGTAGACGATGCCGATAGTTTCGCCCGCTGGATCCTTGAAAAGTTCGAATACAAAAAGCAAACCGTGCTGCTGGCCCCCGGATCGGGATTCTATTCAACACCCGGCCTGGGAAGGAATGAAGTCAGGATTGCCTATGTCCTGAATACCAGTGATCTTAAAAATGCCATGGAAACACTGGCAGAGGCACTGAAAGCATACCCCGGAAGGCAATAAAAAAGGAATCAATATGGCGCTGAATACAATAAACTGCATTGCGATTGACAACGATCCTGCAGCCCTCAGGGTAATCAGGGAGTACTGCTCGAAAATCCAGTTCCTGAATCTCACAGGAGTCTTTTCCAATCCTTTTGAGGCAGTTCATGACATCAATAACAACCAGCCTGATCTTATTTTCATCGATGTTGTAATGCCTCAGATCACAGGACCTGAATTCATCAAAACGCTTTATAATCCTCCGTTTGTGATCTTTACATCATTCTCAGGGGAATATGCCATTGAAGGATTCGAATGTGATGCGGTCGATTATCTGTTGAAACCAGTCTCGTTTGAAAGGTTCTCAAAGGCAGTCAACAAGGCTTTCATGCTGATGAAGATGAAAAATCCGGCTGAACCGGCTCAGGGTTCATCCGCTGCAGCCCCGGGAGGTTTTCTGCTTGTTAAAGTGGAGTATACCACAATACGGGTCGGGCTGAATGAGATCCTTTTTATCGAAGGATTAAAGGACTATGTCAAGATCCATGCGGAAGGAAGGCTGGTACTGACCAAGACCACCATGAAGAATATTATGGACAGGCTGCCTTCCGAATCCTTTTTCAGGGTCCATAAATCATACATAATATCGCTCGACAAGATCGATATGATAGAAAACAGCCGGATTGTGATTGGCAACCAGCGGATCCCGATCGGGGAGTCGTACCGCCCCGGTTTCTTCGAACTGCTTAACAGGAATATGATCTAGTTGTACTGCCGTTTTCTGAACCACAGATCACGAAGTGAAAGATCGAGGCTGAGAGTAATGAAGTTTTCCCTGAAGAGATCTCTTTTCATTGTTCCGTTCTGACCAAACTCCAGAGTGGTATTGAGAACGCTGACCACTCCCTTTAAAGGAATTCCGATTCCCATCGACAAGGCGCGGTAATCGATCGGAACACCCTTGATAACCATATACGATTCGCGGTATTCTCCACCAAACCTGAACATGACCATCCTGGTGCTTCCCTTCCTCAGTCCCTGCGACGGAAATTCGACTCCGGCAGAAATCCTGTTTGAATTCCTGGTGTGGAGATAGGTGCTCCCAAAGTCAACTTCCTCCCATCTGCTCCATTCATAGTCGATACCGGCTTTGAAGAAGTCCTTTCGCACCGACAATCCGCCGCCCAGCGTCCTGGGAATGCTGTATCTGTACTTCCTGCTTTTAAGGACCTCCTTCTCATACTTTGTCTCAATGGTGGTGGTGTTCCTGGTATTCAGTTTCTTCCCGTCACTGTAAATAAGGCCGATGTTGTATTTCCAGTCCCTGATATCGACCTGGTAGTTCAATCCGTAATTGAACGCAAAGTTTGAAAGGTAGGTTATATCTTCCAGTGAATACTCATAGATCTCTGATGCCTCAATATGGGTTACATCACCAAAAA
>JAVEWX010000083.1:0-13182 GCA_034004335.1 Bacteroidales bacterium
GTCGAGCACCTCGGCCCATTTGTAGCCGTAATACCCGGCGGCATAACCGCCACCGAAAAGGTGACCGAAAGCCACGCTCATATTGGTGCCGTCAACAGCCGGAAACAGTTCAGTCGACATCATGGCATTTCTTTCGAATGTTGCCACATCGGTTGCGATGTCACTACTGATTGTATGCCAGGCCATGTCGAGCATCCCGAAACTGAGTTGTCTCAGGCAGGCATAACCCTCGTTGAATATTGACAGTTCCCTGAGCTTTTCGAGGAGGGGTGCCGGTATCTTCTCACCGGTGCGGTAGTGTCTGGCCCAGGTATCGAGCCACTCTTTCTCGAATGCCCAGTTTTCCATTATCTGGGAGGGCAGTTCGACGAAATCGCGCGCAACGCTTGTCCCCGAAAGCATTTCATAGGTGCACTCTGACAAGATTGCATGCAGGGCATGCCCGAACTCATGGAGAAGAGTGGTGAGCTCGTTATGTGTAAGAAGGGAGGGATTCTCTGCCGAGGGCTTTGTGAAGTTCATCACCAGGGAGACCACGGGTCGGATGTCGGTATTATCTGTGCGATGCTGCTCCCTGAAGGTTGTCATCCATGCTCCTCCGCTTTTTCCTTTCCTCGGGTGGAAGTCGAGGTAGAGAATCGCCAGGTGTCTTGAACCCTCCAGGACCTCATAGGTTACTACGTCGGGGTGATAGACGGGGATACCCTCCATCTTGCGGAACTCAATTCCGTAAAGCCGTGTTGCCAGTGACAGAACGGCTTCCCTTACATTCTCAAGCTGAAGGTAGGGCCTGAGCGACTCATCATCAATGTCGAGGGTCTTCTTTTTATATTTTTCAGAATAGAAGGGCCAGTCCCATCTGTGGAGTTCCTCCGCGAGTCCCTCTGCTTCAGCATATTCGGAGATCTTCCTGAAGTCGGCATTGGCAGGAGCCAGCGATGCAGAAAGTAGTTTATTGAGGAACCTTTTAACCTCTCCGGCCGATTCTGCCATCCTTTCCTCAAGCACCAGCGATGCGTAGTCGGGGTATCCCAGCAGGTTTGCCAGTTCAAGCCTCAGGGAGGTAATCCTTTTGACCAGCTGCCTGTTGTCGTGGTCATTGTTCCTGAATGACCTTGATGCGTAGGCACGATACATTTTCTCCCTGAGATTACGTTTTCCCGAGTACTGCATGAATGGTATGAAGCTCGGGGCATGAAGTGTAAAAACCCAGCCCGCGAGGTTTCTGGCGGCAGCCTCTTCGGCGGCAGCCGTTACTATTGAATCGGGAATGCCCGCCAGGTCATTTTTGTCAGTCAGGTGAAGGATGAATTCATTCGTTTCGGCAAGGACATTCTCCTCAAATCTGAGGGACAGCTTAGCCATCTCAGATGTTATGGCCCTGTATCTTTCCTTTTGCGATCCTTCGAGGCCGGCTCCGCCCAGAATAAAATGCCTGTATGTTTTTTCCAGGAGCATAGCCTGCTCGGTTGTCATAACCGTATAATGGCGGTTCCCATAGACCTGAGCAACCCTCATGAACAGATCCTCGTTGAGTGTTATGTCATTGGAGTGTTCAGTAAGCAGGGGTGAGGCCTCCATTGCTGCAGCCTGTAGTTCCGGAGAGGTTTCGGCGCTGTTGAGATTGAAGAGCACCTTTGATATCTTTTCCAGGGTCTCTCCACTACGTTCGAGCGCTTCAACGGTATTTGCAAACGTCGGAGGTTCAGCACCGGAGGCAATGCTGTCTGTTTCAGCCTTTGCCCTGCTGATGGCTTCCTTTATGGCCGGAACGTAATCGGTGACTTTGATTTCGCTGAAGGGAGGTACTCCGAAGGGGGTGTTCCAGTCAGCAAGCAGCGGGTTGGTGATTTCCATTATACCTAAGCAATGTTTGGGCGTAAATTTAATCAAATATGCATCCTGACAATGCCGGAGGAGTTCTGTCCTGTTTGTTAAAAAACATGAAATAATCATGGAGATTGTTGCAGAAACGGGATTTATGATTAATTTTGACCCGATGATGATGAAGACGTTATATATCTGGCGCTGGTGCAGCTTAATCGATTACGCTGTGGACGACGTCATTGCATAACGCTTGAAATAATTAAAGCTTATAGGGCACACTGTTCACAGTGTGCTTTTTTTTTGGATTTTTTACTAACCACTTAATAACAGAAACCATGGAAAAACGAAAAAAGATCATTCTCAGTGAAAGGGAGATGCCAAGGCAATGGTATAATATTATTGCCGACATGCCAAACAAGCCGTTACCTCCCCTTCATCCTGCCACAAGGCAACCCCTGGGGCCCGACGACCTCGCTGCAATATTCCCGATGGAACTGATAAAGCAGGAGGTTTCTTCGGAAAGGTACATCGACATACCCGACGAGGTTCTGGACATGTACCGCAGCTATCGTCCGTCGCCGGTATTCAGGGCCTATAACCTTGAAAAGGTTCTGGGTACAAAGAGCAAGATATACTACAAGTACGAAGGTGGTAATTATTCGGGGTCTCATAAAGCCAATACGGCTATTGCGCAGGCCTATTATAACAAGAAGGAGGGTGTCAGGAGGATAACCACCGAAACAGGGGCAGGACAGTGGGGCAGTGCAATGAGTTTTGCGTGCAACCATTTTGGACTGGAACTGCTGGTTTTCATGGTCAGGGTCAGCTTTGACCAGAAGCCGGGGAGAAAACTTATGATGAATTGCTACAACTCGAGGGTTGTGCCATCTCCCAGCAACATGACCGTTGCCGGCAGGAATATCCTCGAGTCGGATCCCGATTCACCGGGAAGCCTGGGCATAGCCATTTCAGAAGCCCTTGAGATAGCCATTCAGGATCCCTATACGAGATACTCTCTTGGCAGTGTCCTTAACCATGTTATACTTCACCAGACCATAATAGGCCAGGAGGCTTTGTTGCAGATGGAGAAGGCAGGGGATTACCCTGATGTCGTGATCGGCTGTTTTGGCGGAGGCTCCAATTTTTCAGGCATAGCATTTCCCTTCCTGAGAGAGAAGCTTCTTAACAACCGGGAAATCAGGCTTCTGACCATAGAGCCGGCTTCCTGTCCGAAACTTACAAAAGGGAAATTCATGTACGACTTCGGTGACACTGCAGGACTAACGCCCCTGTTGCCTATGTACAGCCTGGGTCATAATTTCATCCCCGAGAAAATACACGCAGGGGGATTGAGGTACCACGGTGCAGGAGTACTGGTAAGTCAGCTTCTCAAGGATGGGTTCATAGAGGCACGGGCAAAAATGCAGAGGGAGTGCTTTGAAGCGGGGGTGCTTTTTGCCAGAACAGAGGGCATACTGCCTGCGCCCGAATCTAACTATGCCATTGCAGGAGCTCTGGACGAAGCAAGGAAGGCTGATATTGAAGGTGTTTCGAGGACTATACTCTTCAACCTCAGTGGTCATGGCCACTTCGATATCTCTGCATATGAGAAGTATTTTGAGGGGAACCTCCCCGATCACGAGCTTACAGAATCGGAACTGGAGGCCTCAATGGCGGGACTTGACCTGCCGGTCATACAGTAGCCAGGGAGGATAAAAAAAAACTGCCGGAACAAATCCGGCAGTTTTCTTTTTCAGAAGGGCAGGGCATCGAACTCTTCGTTTTCCGGCGGGACATCCTCAAGTGAATGCGGAGGACCTGCATATTCCTCTTCTCCCTCCGACAGCTTTTCAATCTTCCAGGCATCGAGGTTGGTGAAGTAATTAACTCTTCCCTCTTTCTCCCACCTGTTTCCCTTGATGTTGAAGAGCACCCTTATCTCCTCCCGGAGGTAGCTCTCGTCAATAATGTCACACTTGTCCTGGAGGAGCTGGAACTTGATATAGTCAACGAAGACTGCTCCTCCCGATGACTCCTTTCTTTCAATTACAAATTCCCGTTTTCTGAACTTATCACTAACCTGCATAACGGGAGTGATATCAATTAACCTTCCGGTTATCTCGAAAGCCATATTAATCGGATGTAATAATTTCTATCTTTTCAATTTTGTCTCCCTGCCGTATAAGATCAATTACCTCAACACCCTCTTCCACCTTGCCAAAGCAGGTATGTTTTCTGTCGAGGTGTTTCGTGTTGGTCCTGTTGTGGCATATGAAGAACTGCGAACCACCGGTATCCTTTCCGGCATGTGCCATCGAAAGTACTCCGCGGTCGTGGTACTGCCTCGACCCGTCAAGTTCGCATTTGATTTTGTAGCCGGGGCCTCCCGTTCCTGCCCGTGGATCGGAAGGGTCCCTTGAATAGGGGCATCCTCCCTGTATCACGAAGCCGGGGATAACCCTGTGGAAGGCAAGTCCGTCGAAGAATCCCTCACCGGCCAGTTTTACGAAATTGTCGACGGTTGCAGGGGCATCATCATCATACAGTGTTGCCACCATCACACCCCTTGCCGTGTGGATTGAGGCTTTTATCACTGGTTCACTATTTCAAGGAGTTCCACGTCAAATATAAGAGTTGCATAGGGAGGTATCACTCCGCCTGCTCCTCCCGCTCCGTATGCGAGGGTGTGGGGTATGAAAAACTTGAACTTGGAACCTACCGGCATAAGCTGGAGCCCTTCAATCCAACCATTGATAACTCCCGATACTGCAAGTTCAATGGGTTCGCCGCCAATGGATGAGTCAAAGACCTCTCCGTTTGTCAGCATACCGGTATAGTGAACTTTAACAACACTTTCGGGGCCCGGCTTGGGACCCGTGCCCATTTTCACTACCTCATACTGCAGACCCGACTCAGTGGTGGTGATCCCTGGTCTGATCTTATTGTCGGCCATGAATTTCTCATTTTCATCAATTGATTCCTTGTACATTTCCTTCATTTCAGCCTCATCCCTCTCCTGGAAATATGTAACGATGAATCCCCTGGCAATTTCTTCGTGCATGATATTCTCTCCGTTTTTGGAATCCAGCATTCCCTTTGCCATTAGAATAGGATCAACTTCAATATTTTCCTGTTGCATGCCAAAGTATGTATTGACTCCAAAGGCATATGACAGGGAATCCTGTTTGTCGCTGATCCTGGCATTTTTCACTGAGCTTGTTGTACAGGCTGTAAAAACCATTACGGCAACTGCTGCGAGCAGTAACATTTTCTTCATCTTCGTGTTGTTTTAGTGTTAGTTGAAAATTTGCGCTAAGATAATACTATTGGCTGATTGATAAGGCTAACCATAGAATTATTTCAGATTTTTATTGCCCTTATCATCTCTCTTTTGCCCGGTGCGCCCGGCAGCAGAGTTACCTCCAGTCCTGAAGAGCGAAGGGTCCTTTTCAGCTGGCCCATTGAGGAGTATGTTACGAAGACACCCCCCGGGTTGAGCATGTCGGCCATCCTCATGATCACGCCGGGACTCCACATTTCGGGCTGCCTCGACGGAGAAAAGGCATCGAAATAGATTACATCTGCCATGTAATCAGGCATGTAGCCTGTAAGGTCGTCGTGTATCTTCATTATCTCGAAGTACTCATTTACAGGAACGTTCCTGTTCCATGAAGCCTCGTGTATTGCAGTGAAGAGGGCAGGTGCATCTCCCGACAGGATGGCAGGGTAATTGAGGATATTCACAATAGATCTGTCGAGAGGATGTTTTTCGATGGTGACATAGGATGTATGCCTGCCAAGTTCCGCACTTTTTATCGCGGTAAGCAATGCGTTCAGCCCTGTGCCGAAGCCCGCTTCAAAGACCGATATTTTGTTTTTGGTGCAGTACTCAAATCCGGCCCTGATAAAGACATGCATTGACTCGCCAATAGCACCGTTGGTGGAATGGTAATGTTCCCCCAGTTCTTCAAGAAAAAGGGTGTGGGACCCATCAAGGGTTTCTGTCAGCACAGGCTTCATCGGCTTGTCAGCTTATCCTTATTCCTATGACAAGGACATCATCTACCTGATCATATCCCTTTTTCCAGTTGTCGAAGGTTGATCCCAGGATTTCAGCCTGGTCATTCATGGGCTTCCTGGAAATTGAGGTAAGGAGTTCCTGGAAGGGCTTGTACATGAATTTTTTGCCCGATTCTCCTCCGAACTGGTCGGCATAACCATCGGAAAACAGATAGATGACATCACCCGGTTCAACCTGTATCTCGTGGTTTGTAAAGGGTGTAATGTCTGTTACGTGGATACCGATGGGCATCCTGTCTGCCTGGTATCGTGTCAGATCACCTCTCCTCACAAGGTATAGAGGATTATTGGCTCCCGAGAACTGAAGGATATGTCTCTTTTGGTCAATCGTTATCAGGGAGATATCCATGCCGTCTCTTGCCTCACCGGTGACGCCCCTCTGCCTGAGCGCCCTTATTATCTCATCCCTCAGTTTGTCGAGTATCTGCGAGGCGGAGGATATTTCCGATGTAATTACTATCTCGTTCAGGAATGCATTACCGAGCATACTCATGAATCCACCCGGAACCCCGTGGCCCGTGCAATCAGCAGCCGCAATGCAGAGGTATCCCTTTTTCCGGAACCCCCAGTAAAAATCACCGCTGACAATATCTTTCGGACGGAAAAAAATGAAGTTCTCGACTCCCCAGTCAGACAGAAATGTAAGTGGCAGCATTACGGCGTTTTGTATTCTGGCAGCATACTGGATTGAGTCGGTTATGGACTGGTTCTTCTGTTCAATTATCTCCTTCTGATTGCTGATCTCGACATTTTTAACCTCCAGGGCGGAGTTGATCTCTTCAATTCTCTTCTTGCTTTCCGCCAGTTTCCGGTTCTTTCTCCTGACAGAGACCAGGGCATAAAGGGTGGCCACGGCTGCCAGAACCATCAGAATTGCGATGTAAAGGGTCAGCCTGCGGGCCTCCTGTTCTCTTGCCAGTTCAAGCTCCTTTTCCCTGGCCTGCGATGCCAGCAGTTGATTCTGGCTTTGCAGCTCCCGCTCTTCACCCGCCTTTTTTTCAAGCTCCAGTTCCTGGCTCAGCCTTACCTGCTCGAGATCACGTATCGCCTGCCTTTGCTTCTCTGCCTCCTCCCTCTCCCTGCTTAGGGCCAGCGATTGCAGGAGGTTTTCTCTTTCCACGGCGGCACGGGTCTGCTCACTATAGAGAAGCTGCAACTCCTTTTCCTGCTTCTCAAGTTCCATCCGCTGACTCCGCAGTTCAAGCTCTTTCATCTCCTCGTCGGCGATGTCGAGTTTCAGGTTTTGTTCAATGGTTTCGTAATAGAGGTTGCGTTCAGATGCCCTTTCAACCTCCTGTCTTGTAATGAAGAGAACCGAGTCTCTGAGTGATAAATGCTTCTGGTAGTATTCGAGGGCTTTGATGAAGTCATTGCCATCCTCCAGCACCTCGGCGTACAGCCCGTAGCAGATCCTGAGAGTCTCGAGGTTGCCTGATGCCCTGGATGAGCTTATGCAGTCGACACAGTATATCTCTGAATTGTAAAGGTCCTGCCTGTCACTGTATATTGTTGCCAGCAACATTTCGATCCTGGCTTTTTCTGATAGCTGTCCGGTATTTTCCGCCAGGGCGAGGGCATCGGAAAAGTACCTGAACATGAGCTCCTCATCTCCCAGGTTCTGATAGCATATTGCCATGTTTGAATACACTCCTGCCAGGCTTGCATCGTCGCGCGGGTCAACAAGGCAATACTCCTCGGCTCTCCTGAACCGTTCAAGTGCTGATCTGAAGTCACCAGCCCTGAAATGAAGGAAGCCGATGTTGTTGTTCAGAACGATCATTCCCTCTCTGTCTGAAAGAGGTTGCTTTTCCAGGTTCCACCGGGCGAGTTCCAGAGCCCGCCCATTTTCTCCCTTTTCGGCCAGCAGCGGTATCACCATGTTGTTAAGGTGGAAAATATTTCTTTCATCACCCGCCTTCAGAAACCAGACCCTTGCCGAATCGAACCATTCCAGTGCAGCAGCCGTGTCGCCTACGGCCCGGTACGATCGGGCCGTATTAAGGGCGGAGAGGGCTTTCGGGGCGAACCGGGCATCATCGTAAACCTCATATTCCCTCCGGAAATAACGGGCTGCAAGTCCGGCAACCCCGAATGAGTTGTAACGCTCAGCTATGCTGCCGTAAACGGCAGCCGATGGCAGGGAATCATAAGAGGCCTTGTATCTTGCAGCAGCCATCAGCTTGTACCTGAGGGTGTAATCCCATATTTCAAGGTTATCGTAGAGCGATGCAAGTCCTTTATATGCCAGTGCTTCAGTGTAGGGCAGGTGGTTTTCAACACATATCTGTCTGGCCTCAAGGTACCCTATCCTGGCACTGTCGAATAATCCGGCTTCGGCAAATAATCCTGCCCTCCTCAGGAGGTCAACGGCCTTCAGGGAGTCGGGTTCTTGCGTCTGCATGGCAGGAGCTGACCGGGGAAGAAGATTGCCCTGAACCGGCGCCGAAATGGCAGCAAGCGCAATGAATACTATTATGCTCTTCCTTCTCATCAGTTAAGCCTGTATGTTAGTCCGGCGCTTATCGTCCGGCCTGCCTGCGGACTGTAAGGCAGAGGTGTCCCGAGTTCCGAATATACCGGGCCGCCATACCTCTCGTCAAACAGATTCGTGACCTTGAGGAAGGTGTTCAGGTTGCTTCCTATGCTGTATGTCAGTGTGACATCCATGCTGTAGAAACCATCTACTCCCTTGAAGAGATCATTATAGAGCTCCTCGAAGGGCATTATGATTCTCAGCCAGTTGCTTTCCCAGATAGAGGTGATGTTGAGGAAGAGGTTCTCTGCGGGTTCCATTGTTACCCTGAGCTGGCCGAAGTGGTTTGGCATCAGTGTGAAATCGCTGAGGAACTGACCAGCCATTTCAAAAACATCGGGGAACTTTTCACTCGATCGGGCCAGGGTAAGGCTCAGTTCGGCATTCAGGTTTATCTTCTTCACGATATTCCTTATGAGAAAAGTGCCCTGCAAACCGTATAGTCTCGATACTGCCTTTTTGTTGTTGGCCCTGGTGAGTACTGATGATGTGTCGTTTTCAATTATGGCGCGGGGGAGGTCAAGCTCGTCCAGGGGCAGGGATTTTTCCATTATCAGGTTTCTGATCTCATTGTAATAGATTGACAGGTTGAGTGTTGTGCGGGGGGAGAGGGCCCTGATGAACCCCATCTCGACGGACATATATTTTTCAGGTACAAGATCGGGGTTGGGAATAGCCATGTAGATCAGACTGTCGAGATTCCCTCCTGCCTTGTAGGCCAGTGACTGGTATGCCAGCGAAGCAGGCGGGGCCTTGAAGGCAAAGCCAACCGATGCCCTCGATGTTGTCTTGCTGTTGTGGATAAACAACCCTGCCAGCCTGGGTGAGAAGCTCACACCATAGACCGAGTTTCTGTCGAGGCGCAGTCCTCCCATGAACCGAAGCTTACCATACGACCAGTATGTCTGGCTGAAGAGTCCGAAGTTATGATAGGTGAGGGGATTGAGCCCGAAGGTTCCCGACACCGGATCGGCAGCCTCCACTGTCCCGCTGAAGGTGCCATATTTCTCCGTGTCGAATGGGGCATACAGGTAGCTGGTCTGGGGCAGGTTACCGGAAAACTGGTAGGTGATGCCCGAGATGATCTCCAGTCCGGTGCGGGGGATAACAGTAAAAAGTTGCTCGAAAAGAACATCGTTGCCGGCAGAGTACCTGTACACCTTTTCCGCATCCGCGATGAAATTGACTCCATGACTCGAGTTGTTGTCCATCCTGTATATGAGACTCGACAGGTTGGTGGTTGTCGAGAACTTCGATGACCACGGGTGGCTGTAGCTTAATGTTGTCTGGCTTATGTTTTCTCCCCAGAATGTCTGGGGGTTGTCAAATCTGAACAGGTAGGATGATTGTCCCAGGGAGCTGTGCGACTTCCTGTACATGTTGTTGAAGGAGAATGAGAAATCGCGGAACCGGAGGTTGAAACCCAGGAGGTTGCTTTCGGCAGGCAGTGCCTCTATCCGGGGCAGTGTAAGGGAACCGTCGTAATTAACAGGGTAGTTGTTGCCGATAAAGCTGTTTATCTCGGATGCCACATTCCCGAAGGCCTCCTCAGTAATCTGAAGGGGTTCGTAAGGTTCACCGCCTATGTCGAACCTGTAACCCCTGTTCTGAAGGTAGTGGAGGGGGTTATAGACTTCCTCATAGCCTTTGTTTACGTTGAAGTCATGCTGGCTTGTGAGGCTGCCATAAAAGCTGTACCGGAGAATATTCTTGTTTCTACCGGCCTTTCCTCCCACCATGAAATTGGAGTTCCGGTATTTATTTTCACCCAGGCTTATGTCAGCCAGGGCGAAGGTTCCCTTATCTGCTTCGCGGGTTATTATGTTTACCACGCCCGATACGGCGTCTGCTCCATACACTGCTGCGGCCGGACCGTATATTATCTCAATCCGTTCAGCCTGCCTGACAGGCAGCTGGGCCATCACCGGCATGCCCTTCACCACGCTGGGCTTTACCGGCATGCCGTTTATGAGAATCATGGTATACATATTGCCTGTAAGTCCCCTTAACTGGAATGTTTCCCCCAGTTCACCGTTGCCGGGCTGGCTTACCCTTATTCCGGGGAGACTCTTAAGGACGTCGGTGAGTGAGGTGTAATGATTCCTCTCAATATCCTCTCTTGTCACTACATGGATGGTGATGGGAAGCTCGCTGATAAGCTTTGAACTACGGCTTGCGGACATGACACTCATCTCGGAGGTGTCAATGCTGAAAATCAGATCATTTCGCCCCAGCTTTTCCAGAGCCACAGGTGGTTGTGTAACCTCCTGGGCAATAATTTCACCCATGGTAAGGAGAAATAAGATTAAAAAGGCAGCCGGTCTCATTTTTTCCTTAATAGCGAATAAAATTAAGAAAAAAACGGGAACCGGCCATCATTTTCGCTTACGGCTGATGTCGCCGCGGCATCTGCTGCGGGCTCAATAGTCAGCCAGAATGTGGTCTAGCAGTCTGGATAGCGAGGCCATGCACTCATTCTCGAGTTTAACCAGCGCCAGCCTTGATTCGTAAACAGACTCTATGTATGCAAAGTAGTCAGTTATGGTTATCTCCTTTTCTCTCAGGGCTTTTGCCAGAAGTGCCGTTTCCATGGCACCTGCTGCTCCCGATTTCAGGCGATCATAACTCAGTTTCAGATGGCTGTAGTAATCATATTCGGCTTCGGTTTTATTTATGAGCAATGCCACCGAAGCCTCCCTGCCTGCTCCAGCGGCTTCGGCGTTAGCCTTCGATAGTTTTACCTGATTGCGGTTTGTCCACAGTGGAAACGAGATTCCTATCTTAGGGCCTGTATGATGCTCCCCTGCAATAATCTCGGAACCAACACCAACATTCAATCCCGGAAGGTTTTCGGCGCGGCTGAGGTCAACCTGTCTGAGAGCAAGGTTGTACTCCCTCTCTTTCAGGATAAACGCGGGATGATAACTCCTTCGCAACTCAAGGAGCCGGTCAAGTTCCGGCAGTTCGGGCTCATCATAACCCGACCCGTCAAGCAGGCCTGCCCTGCCTCCGGAACAGTAGTCCAGCTCCGGCTTCATGGCCTTAAGCGATGCCTCCAGTTCAGCTATCTCACTGTGAGCAATGGATATCTCCATTTTCAACCGGTTATAATCGAGGATGGTAATGGCTCCCTCTGCCAGCATGGTATCCCATCCCTTCAGAAGAACATCATAATCATTCAGTTTTTCCCTCAGAATATCAAGCTGTCGTTGCGTTCCCAGGTATCTTATTGCCAGCAGGCGGGCTTCGAGAAGCAGCTCTGTCTTGCCCGCCAGAAACTCGGTTTCAGCAAGGCTGAAGGTCTCCCTGTTGATGTTTTTCCTCAGCAGGTATATTGTGGGGAACTCGAATGACTGTGTTGCCTCGAGGGTCCTCTTGATGCCTATGGCATCGGGAGTGCCCGGGAAATAACCGAAGCCAAGGGTGAGATCACCCGGGGTGTTGCCGGTAAAGGATTCCACCCTGCGGGCCTCAACGATTTTCCCGTAATGTTGTATGACCGGATGCGAGGAGGCCACCTCCCTGAGGAATGACTCGAGACCCTGTCCCGACATGGTTGTTGCCAGAGCACCCAGATACGTTATAAGAACAAGTTGTTTAAGGTTCATGTAAGATCAGTTGTTAATTGTTTGAATCACTTATCGGCTTTGGTTCCGACATCTTTTTGCTACCCCGGTTGGTAATGAAATACACCACGGGTATCACGAATATGTTCAGGAGAGTTGAACTAAGCAGTCCACCCAGTATAACAACTGCCATGGGGCTCTGAATCTCGTTGCCTGGCTTCTGACCTCCCATTGCGAGTGGTACAAGGGCGAGGGCCGCGGTAAGCGCAGTCATTAGTATCGGGTTGAGTCTGTCGGCTGAACCGTGAATAACCCTGGCCTTAAGATCAGTATCCTCATCTTCGAGATGCAGGTACCTCGATATCAGCAATATACCATTCCTTGTAGCTATGCCGAAAAGGGTAATAAATCCTATTATTCCGGGGATGCTGATTACTCCTGAGGTAAATCTGATGGCGAAGATGCCGCCGATGAGTGCCAGCGGAAGGTTAAGGAGCACAATCCATGAGAGGGTACTGTTGCGAAATTCGTTGTACAGAACCATGAAGACCGCAAGAATGGCGAGCAGCGACGCGAAGACTATCCTGCGGCCGGCACGTGAGGCGCTCTCAAACTGTCCGCCATACTCTATCCTGTAGTTTTCAGGCAGCGTGATATGTGATTCAACTTCCCTCCGTATGTCATTGGCCAAACCTCCCACATCACGACCGGCAGCGTTTACCGAAACCACTATCTTTCGTCTGACATTCTCGCGGTTTATCTCATGCGGACCCGACGAGGAACTTATATCCGCAACGAGGGAGAGAGGCACTTTTCCCCCGTCGTATGTGTCTATCAGCGCTGCCCTTATGCCATCCGCTGAACTCCTTGTTTCATCATTATATCTGAGCACAAGGGGGAACTTCATTTCATTGATATAAACGTCGGATACGTGTATTCCACCCAGTGCCGTCTCAACAAACTGCGCGAACTCGTTGACAGGGATGCCGTAGCGTGCCAGCATTTCGCGGCGGGCCACTACCTTCAGCTGAGGCGTTTCAATCAGCGGTTCCACTACGAGGTCGCCGATGCCCGGTACACCTTCAATGACATCATGGACATCATTGGCAATCCGGTAGAGCTCGTTGAGATCATCCCCGAATATCTTTATGGCGATGTTTGTCCTGCTACCCGAGA
>JAVEWX010000084.1:0-13154 GCA_034004335.1 Bacteroidales bacterium
GTCCCTCTATTGTTTATGTTTCCAGAACAAGAACGGCGTTCGACCTTGCAGAACAGCTAAGGAAGGATGGGTTTAACGCGAGGCCCTACCATGGCAAAATGGATGTCAGGGAGAAGACAAAGAACCAGAACGATTTCATGGAAGGTGATGTGCAAATAATTGTTGCCACATCTGCTTTTGGGATGGGTGTCGACAAGAAGGATATCGGAATGGTGATACATTACGAGATATCCGACTCACTCGAGAACTATGTTCAGGAGGCCGGACGGGCCGGACGCGATGAGAATATAACAGCAGACTGCTATGTTCTTTATAACGATGAAGACCTTAACAAGCACTTCACACTCCTTAATCAAACCAAACTAACCCTTAAAGAGATAAAGCAGGTGTGGAGGGCAATAAAGGAGCTGGCAAAAAACCGCAACCAGTTCTCAAATTCAGCCCTTGAGATTGCACGCAAAGCCGGATGGGATGACAGCATTGCAGAGCTTGAAATGCGGGTTACAACTTCCATTGCCGCTCTCGAGGAAGCCGGGTACCTGAAGCGCGGGCAGAATATGCCAAGAATTTATGCCAGCAGCATTAGAGCCAGCAATGCTCAGGAGGCAATCGATAAGATAAATGGGTCGGACAAGTTCAATGAAAAGCAGAAAGTGCTTGCTGTCAGAATCATTAAAAAACTCATATCGACCAGAAGCAGCAGGCATACAAATGAGGAGGTCCCGGAAGCCAGGGTCGACTACATATCTGATCATCTGGGAATTGTCAGGGAAGAGGTAATAAGAATCATTACACTGCTAAGGCTGGAGGGTATCCTTGAAGATTCGAAGGATCTTCAGGCATTCATCAGGCGATCAGACACCCTAAACAAATCGGAGAAGATCACGGAGTCTTTCAGGAAAATAGAAGAGTCTTTACTGAGCAGCCTTGAAGAAGGGACTGCGACATACAATATCAAGGAGATCAATGAACGAGCCATCCACGAAGGCTGTGATGACTCCACCCCTCAGAAGATAAAAACCATCCTTAACCTATGGTCAATCAAGAACTGGATCAGATATAAAAGCCGAGATTACTCAAAGCATCATATTGATATTCGATGCCAGGAAGCCAAAGCAGAACTTCCTGAAAAGCTTAAAAAGAAACACGCACTTGCCGGATTTATAATTAATTACCTGTTCAGCAAGAGTGAGGTAGCTGACAGCCAGTCAGCTGAGACTCTTGTAGAATTCTCTGTATTAGAGTTGAAAGAGGCGTATGAAACAGGGCTGGAACTATTCAAATTCCAGATTACTGCAGACGACATTGAGGATGCGTTGTTCTTTCTGTCAAGGATTGAGGCGATAAGAATAGAGGGTGGTTTTCTTGTTGTTTATAACAGATTATCTATCGAGAAGCTCGACGATAACGTCAGGTCGCAATACACAAGAGAAGACTATAAGAAACTGGAGGATTTCTACAAGAACAAGGTACAACAGATTCATATAGTTGGCGAGTATGCAAAGATGCTGATTGAAGATTACAAGAGCGCCCTGCAGTTTACTGAAGATTACTTCAAGCTGAACTACAGCTCATTCCTCAGGAAATACTTCAAAGGTGATCGTGTTAAGGATATATCCAGAACCCTGACTCCTTCGAAATTCAACCAGCTGTTTGGTTCCCTGACTGCGAGCCAGTTGAATATCATTAAGGACAATGAGAACAAGGTCATAGTGGTGGCTGCCGGTCCCGGAAGCGGTAAAACAAAAGTGCTGGTTCACAAACTCGCCTCCCTCCTCCTGATGGAGGAGATAAAACATGAGCAGTTGCTGATGCTTACTTTCTCACGGGCAGCAGCGACCGAATTCAAGAGAAGGCTGCTTGAACTCTATGGTAATGCTGCAAATTTTGTTGAGATAAAGACATTCCACTCATATTGCTTCGACCTGTTAGGCAAGGTAGGTTCGCTCGAGAAATCCGACAACATTATTCAAAGGGCTGTTGAAAGAATCAGAAACGGAGATGTTGAGTCATCGCGAATAGCAAAGATGGTGCTGGTTGTTGATGAGGCACAGGACATAGCCCCCGACGAATACGATCTGATTAAGGCATTGATGGCCGAAAACGAAGATATGAGGGTAGTACTCGTGGGAGACGACGATCAGAATATTTTCACTTTCAGGGGCTCTGATTCGGCCTTTATGGAGAAGTTCATTGAAGAACCCGGGGCAAAGAGGTATGAATTAAACTACAACTTCAGGAGCAGACCCAATATTGTTGAGCTCTCAAACAGAATAGCCGAAACAATTAGCCACCGTCTCAAGTCAATGTCCATTGAACCGAAACCCGCTGATCCGGGGATATTGAACATGGTAAGTCATTCCAGCGATAATATTGAGGTTCCCCTGACGAATGAGGTATCAATAACTGATTTATCAGGAACCACCTGTGTTCTGACACGAAGAAACAAGGAAGCCCAGAATATAACCGGGATTCTGCTCAAGAACGGCATACCAGCCAAGCTTGTGCAAACCAATGATGGTTTCAATCTGTACAACCTGATGGAATTAAGGTTTTTTCATGAAACCCTGAAGAAAGAGTGCGAATCGCCGCTTATAAGCAATGACGAATGGAACAGAAGCAAGAAGATGCTTTCAGAGAAGTTCGCACGGAGCAATAAGCTGGAGGTATGTACCACCCTGATCAGGGAGTTTGAATCCATCAACCCTAAGGCAAAGTATTTGTCGGATCTGGAGATGTTTATCCGTGAATCAAAACTTGAGGACTTCATTAAGAGAGAGGGGGAAAAGATTCTGGTATCAACCATCCATAAGGCAAAAGGCAGGGAGTACGACAATCTGTTCCTTATGCTCAAGGACTTTAATCTATCAGACGACGACAACAAGAGGTTGCTGTATGTTGCCATAACCAGGGCAAAGCAGAATCTCTGGATCTACCATAACAATAGCGTTCTGGAAAAATTGAGGGTAAGTGATGCAAACTATCAGACCGACAATCGGGCCTACCTTCCACCCGATGAACTGACGGTTCATTTAACCTACGTGGATGTACATCTTGGGTATTTTGAATCAATCCAGTACCGGATATTCGAGTTGTTATCAGGAGAAAGACTGGTTCCAAAGGAGGATGGCTGCGAGAATGAAAAGGGAGAGACGGTACTGAAGTACTCCAAAAAGTTCATAGATAAGATGGCTCCGCTTAGGGAACAAGGCTATTCGCCCATTGCCGCCAGTGTCAACTTCCTGGTTTACTGGAGAAATACAGATACAAATCTTGAATCGCTAATCATATTGCCGGAGATAATATTCAGGAAGGATTCCAAATGCTACCCCACCACAAATTCCTCCAGTTAAGGCTCCAGCCACGATATGTTTTTTCCGGTTTGCCATTATCTTAATCCTTTCAAATTGTTAATAACATTATTAATTGCTTCAAGAGGGAGCCATGAGTTCGTTTCCTTAAGTAATTCAAGTCTGTCAATAGCAATATCTGGCTCGAGTTTTTTATTTTCTAACAACTGGCAGACGATCCAGATTGAACCGTGCACTTCGATACCCTGTCTTTTTGCTTCTTTAGTAAGCTTTTTATCGCAGGTTAATAAAATGCAATCCATTTGTTTCGCTTTAAAAATTGCAGTTCTGTCAGCAAGGGATTTGTTGCCAAAACATAGATTCATTTCAGAAATCTTCTCCCTCTCGGTTTCGTCAATTACTATTATTTTGAGTTTGTTACTCCTGCAAAATGTCTCAAATAAAGACCTCTCATCCGATTGCAGAATCTCATTAAAAATGAAGTCTGTAGTGTAGATCTCGATATCCAGTCCAAAAAACTCCGGAAGAAGCTCAATCTTGTAGAGGTCGAAAAAAACACTGGCATCTGTAATGGCTACTTTCATACCAGCATTGACATTTGTTGGCGCATTTCCCATCCGCTTATTCCAGCAAAATAGGCCGCCTCATTTAAAGACAAAACCCCTTTTGCCAGCCCCTGGAAAATTAATTTTTCCATGCGGGTTGGTCTCTCCTTCGACATAAATCTCCCCGGTTCGGAATCAGGCAAATGGTAGTGCCTTTGCCTGTACCCAATATAAAAGTTTTTATAAGTGGATGATGAAATTATTCCCAAATCAGTGGCCCGGGCAAATAATGCGGGAAAGGAAATTCCCCATTTTTCTTTTATTAAAACCAACTCTTTCTCATAGAAATGGAATCTTTCTCTATCCAATTCTTTCCTGGCCATATCTTCAGGAAATAGAAAAGCAGATGCGAATGAATGGCAAAGCTTTTCTCTCTTTTTCTCCTCAAGTTCGGGAGAGAACTTCAGATTGTGATGTGCAAGCTCATGCAGGGCGGTGAATCGCTTGCGTACAATATCTGAGCCAGATTCGTTTTTCTTAAGTACGATAAGTTTCTTGTCTTTGTAGGTAGCTTTCATCCCATCAAAGCCTTCCGGGGCAGTAATCTCTATTACTTTATAACCTTTATCTTCCAGCAGTTCAACAACGTCAGAAATAGGATCATTGCCTAAGTTCCACTGTTTTCTTAAGGAAATGGCTGCTTCCTCAGAATCGGCTAATGAATTAATTACTCTAGAAAAAGAGAATGGGGCTACGGTTTCAAAAATGCCCATTAGATTTTCAAGTTCAAAATATCGTTCAAAGACGTCCTGTGCTTTGTATGATATTGAATCGCGCATTGGCTTTGACAACTTTGAAGAGTACCTTCTGAAATCGACATCTTCAAGAACAACCTGTTCCTTCGGAGAACTGAAGAAATAATCTACAGGTACAGAAAGAGCATTAGCCAAAGCTATAAGAGTTTTACTCCCAGGTTTACTTTCACCGAGTTCGTATTTGTGAAGCGCTTGCCGGGATATTTCACCACCTATTCGCTCAGCAAGTTCTCTTAATGAAAGGCCTGCCATCTTGCGAGCTGCAACTAATCTGTCCTTAAAACTGGTTTCCATAGTAACTGAATGTGTTTACAAATATAGGTCTTTTTTCTGTTTTGTCAACCAATAATGTCAAAATAATTCTGCTTCGGATCTGTGACTGGGGAAAAAGCGCAAGGCAAAGGGCACAAGGCGCTGAACGAAGGGAGAAGGGGAAGGGCCTTCGGGTGACCTGGACCGATGCTGTAGAGGTCGAAGAAAAATGGGAGAGGGTGGTCTTTCATTTGTTCAGTTAAATAGATTGTTCACGTTACGTGAACATGCAAAAAAAATACCCGGAAAATCAGGTAAGTCGTTTTTGTTCTTCGCTTGCCTGTATTAGTTTGTTTAATCGCGAGAGTCGGGTCTCTTCCTGCTTTGCGCTCATTATCCAGCGAAAGACTGCCTTCCTGTAGGATGGTGCCTGTTTAATGAAAAAGTCCCACGCAACCGGATTTGCCTTAAAAACCTGTTCATAACCATCAGGTAGTATGGTTGGATCATCTTCAAAGCTATATATCCCTGATTTTGTGTCCTTCCGCTTACTATAAGCTTCAAGTCCTGCTTCAGTCATCAGTCCTTTCTCAGTGAGTTCTTCTATCTTTTTAATGTTGATATTGCTCCAGACACTGGTTGGTCTCCGGGGAGTAAAACGGATACAATATGATTCCTCATCAATTGATCTTCTGATCCCATCTATCCAACCAAAACAGAGAGCCTGGTCTACTGATTGTAACCAGGTCATCGATGGTCGTCCGGTTGATACTTTGTAGTACCCTACCAGTAATTCTTTTTCAGTCTTGTGGTTTTCCTCCAGCCACTTTCTGAACTCAATCTGATCTGCAAAGAAAACAGGTGTCATTCAGTTTGGTGTTATACTAAGTTTAGTTGCATGTATCTGGATTCCAGTATTCTTATGTATTCCGATTTCATGTCGTCGGATAAGTAAGATTTTTCAATCCACTCAAAAGCTTTTGGTTTGTTTGCTACAAGCCTTGTGAAGACACCATCAGTCTGCCTGTCGGTCAGATCAAGATTCTGTGCCAGGCTGACAAAGTTTTTCCGGGTTAGCTTTCTCTTTTTACCATCGAGTGTAAGGGCAGTTTCTTCAGTATCTTCGGGTAATACTATTGCGACGTTTAATAAATCGTAAGCCGGAGCCAGAACCCATCCGGAACCGCCCCTGATCATCGAGAAATTTTTAAGATGCATATCGTTATTGCCCGTTAGGAAACAGAACAACACCAACTCAAAATAGAGGATCTTATCAAGCAGCGTATTCTCTGAATAGCTGTGTAAAGCCTTTCCCACCTTCTCCAATGAGCTTCTGTATTTATCGAAAGCTTCCGTTATCTGGAACATATCAAGCATATGGATTTTGGAGCCCCTTTCGGTTCTGTCAACACGCTTTGCTATGTATGACAATTCGCCTGAAGCCAGTCTTATCAGACCCGAAGGGACTACAGAAATATTGAATGCTTCTGCTATGCGCATGGTTAAATGCTCATTTTGCGGTATTTCGGGATATCTGTCAGTAGGGGGTTTTAATATATAGTTACCGCCAAGCGCTCCGACCACAGTTAATCGTGGTCCGGAATGATTCATTGCTGCTTTAACCAACGACATTGATAATTTGGCCTGCACCCCCGGAATTGTAACACTGCGTTCAACTACATCCCTTGCCAGATCTGACATCTGTTCGATCGAATATGGAATTACAGGAGGTATTGCGGTTCCAAAGAAAGCCTGCGAACACCTCTTATGCAGATCATTTTCGCCGTTAAGAGGTTCATAACAATATAAACACCTATCCGGCATCGTTTTCGTGAATTGGTACAACACCTACCGCTCCGATGCAATTCCGGCAGCATGCCAGAAGCAATCCCATACGGTCATTCTTATTAATCTTCCAGGTTTCTGATGCTATATCCAACAGCCATCCTTCGGGTATCAACCCTTCAAAAAAAGGGAATAAACGTTTATCGGTGTACGGCTCTGCAGTAACCGGCATAGTGAAGGTTATGAAGTCGTTTGGATATTCTTCTGCATATCCGGCGTCGTACTGAAAGACATATTCACCCTCATTGGTTTCAATGAGTAATCCGGCAAGGTGCTCGTTATAATATACTTTCGCCTGCCTCATTTGT
Source organism: Bacteroidales bacterium (assembly GCA_034004335.1). Classification (GTDB taxonomy): domain Bacteria; phylum Bacteroidota; class Bacteroidia; order Bacteroidales; family VadinHA17; genus SLNP01. The sequence continues at coordinate 7,077 of JAVEWX010000084.1, forward strand.
CAAGTTCTTTACTGTTAACCGGGGCCAACTCGTGTCCGAACATCTTCAGCACCAGATTGACTTTATCCAGATTGAGGTTCGTCTGTCCCTGCTCTATTTTTCGTAACACCGTTAAAGCAACACCTGCCCGTTCAGCAAATTGCTCCTGTGTGAGTCCTGCTTCTTTTCTGCGTTTTTTAACAAATTCGGCCAACCTGTTCATTATATGTCTTTAGATATAATTATGAGCAAATATAATCAATTATATGTAATTAAATATATTTTTCCTGCTTTATTATGTTTTATATGCTTTTAGATATAATTTGCCAGGGCATTAGGTATGAGTAAATAAATATTTTAAAAATATTTCAAGTTTTGGTTCTATAAAATGCCCTTTTCTGTCATTAATAGGTGGATTTAAACTCTTACGGACATGAAAAAGGATAATATCAGATTGTTCCATCTTTCCGGTGTGCTGGCTGACCAGATACTATGGGGTGATTTTTTCAATTGTGTAAATCAGATGACAGAAGAGGATGATTTTCCCGGCAACAACGAGGTTATAACTGATGCGGATGGCTGTATCTATGCTCAGCGGAGTCGCTTTGGGGGATGGACATTCAGTGATAAGGCGCGTGCAAATTGCCAGATCTACCAGGCGGTACTGAAGATAGCCGTTCAGGCTTCAGTTGAAGAGCAGGTGAATTGATGAAGCGGTGTGAGGTATGAGGTATGCGGGTTGCGGTATGGGGTGTGGGGAAATGGCGCAAGGGCGCAGGGCAGAGGGCGGAGGTCGAAGCAGGTCCTGGACGGATTAGTATAGGAATCCAAATAGCCAAAGGGGTATTTCATTGCGGTAACCGGTTTCAATCCCGTCAACAACCAGGAAGGAATCGGGGATTCCTGCAATCTGTTTTCTGGTCTTACTTCTTCCTCCAACCTCAAAGGTGTATCGGTTGTCAACCAGGAAATCTCCCTGTTTCGGGTAATGGACTGAATGATATGGCTCAAGATGACTCAGGAAGAAAGTTTCCCTGAGATTTTCCTGATCGGGCCTGGTTCCTGCAAGAGCATACATGAGATTCGGATTTTGAATATAAATTTTATCAGGCTTGGTAAGCAATCCTATATCCTTTTTGTCAGAATAAAGCAGGCTTATCAGATTTGCCTCACCCATATAACGAAGATAATCTTTCAGTGTATTCCTGGAAATACCGATTCTTTCGCTCAGCTTATCAATATTAGGGGTAAAGGGAGCTCTTCCGGAGATAATGAACAGCAACTGCTTTATCTTATGAATATTCGAAACACTGATACCGGCTGTGAAGGGCAGATCGGTTTCCAGAACAGCCAGGATCACCTCATTCAGTTTCCGTAGATAGTTGTCGGTTCCCTCAAGAAAAAATGGGTAATATCCATATTCAAGATAAAGGTTCAGCCACTTTATCGGCTTTATCTCTTTCCAGATGTCCTGTCCGATTGTCTGATGTGAGCTCAGAATTGCGTCAAGAGTTACTACCGGGAAGTTCCTGTTATCGGTAATATTGATGAACTCCCTGAGCGACAGGCCAGGCAGATTATACGTTACACCTCTCCTTGACAGGTCAGCCCTGCCCGCTGTCAGGTGTAAAAGAGAGGATCCTGTATAGACAACCTTCAGGTCGGGGATTGAATCGTATATATTTTTCAGTTCCTGCGACCATCGCGGATAATGGTGCACCTCATCGATGAGGAGATGCTTGCCACCATTCTTTGAAAAGGAATCGGCAAATGACAGGAGGCTGTTTTCAGTGAAGTAAAGGTTGTCAAGGCTAACATATACATATGACTCCCTTTTTAAGATTGTCTTAGCGTACTGAAGCAGCAATGTGGTTTTCCCTACACCTCTGCTTCCCTTGATACCGATAAGTCTTTCATCCTGTTTAAGCCATTCAATCTGCGGACGAATATGTATTTCGCTAACCATCCCGACAGATCTTGCAGATGTTTCAAATATCGTGTTCATCGCATAATGGTTTATAGACTGACCAAATATAGTGTATTTTTGGTTAATGCGTTAACCATTATTTGATTTATTTTCTGGGCAAAGGTCAGGGGGCGAAGGGTGCGAGGTGCGGGTCTCTTCCTGTTGGTCTGCTGATTGTGACCTTATTTGCGTTAACAAAAACTGAATCATCAAAATAATCTTATATTGTAAGTTCAAATAACCTCGCCAGCGCAACTTTCTGTGTTCGCTTCTGTTATCATCTTAAAATATATCTACCGATGAGAAAATCCTGGCACATCATATTCGCCGCCATCACCAGCCTCAGCCTTGCAATGGCCCCAGCATTAAACGCTCAGATAGTTGAGGTCGGAAGCGGCAGTTATACCACAGCGTTTCCCGGCACCGATGCCGCGGGCAGAAATTCCTATCCATCGGGTACGCCGCAGCTTAGCGGCAACGCTGTGGGCAAGCCGGTTCCCACAAACGACTGGTGGTCGAAGCTGATAAAGGAAGACCATGCCTCCAACCTGTTTTCCTATCCATTCACCATGCGCACCATGAACACAGGACTGGTGGTCAGCTACATACCCTTTGGTGTGATAAGCGATCTGATCCCTGTCACCGTGGGGGTTACCGGCCTGAACGCCTCAAAAGCCACCGTCTCCGGTTATTCTGACTGGACAGTCTCAATGAACTGGAACGACGGAGTGCGCAATTTCGAAACCACGGCCGGCATCGCCATGCCATTCCTCTATTTTACAAAGGGTTCCACCGATGTGGCACAAATCACGGTTGCCTCAGGAACAGTAACCGTAGCGGCCGAAATGCTGATTATCACCAATGCCATCAACGGAGCCGATTTTGCCGTATACGCCCCCGTGGGAAGCACCTGGACCCAGAATGGCAACACCTACACCTCAACCCTGAACGGCAGAAATTACTGGTCGCTGGCTTTTATCCCCCTCACCGCTGCCAACGTTACCACCGTGGCAAATGAGTATAAGAAGTACGCTTACGTCTTCCCTGCCAATACCACCACCACGTGGAATTACAATGAAACCACCTCTGTGGTAAGGACCGATTTTACAGTTACTACAGATGTTAAGGAGGGAACCGGGGCCAACATGCTGATTGGCCTGCTCCCACACCAGTGGGCGAACCTGGCAGCCGACTCGCCGGTACCCGATAAGTACAGCTATGCATCAATCCGCGGCGAAATAAAAACCATGGAGGGCAACAGCTTCAGCGTCGAGAATACCTTTCACGGTATCCTGCCCACCCTGCCCTATGTAGATAACTACAGCGACGGCTTTACCCCCACCGCCCTGGCTGAGAAAATCGAAAACATCGAAAATGATGTGCTTGCACTATGGACTGACTCATACAACGAAGGACAGGTTATGAACCGTCTTGTTCAGACGGCACGCATAGCCCACGAGATGGGCAATACCCTCGCCCGCGACAAGATGCTGGCCACCATTAAGGAGCGGCTTGAAAACTGGCTTACCGCCACCCCCGGCGAAGTGGCTTTCCTTTTCTATTACAACACCACATGGTCGGCCATGATAGGATACCCTGCGGGTCACGGTCAGGACAGCAACCTGAACGACCACCACTTCCACTGGGGTTACTTTATTCATGCCGCGGCTTTTCTGGAACAGTTTGAACCGGGCTGGGCTGCAAGCTGGGGCAGTATGGTGAACCTGCTGGTGCGCGATGCCGCCAGTCCCGACCGCGGCGATCTGCTGTTTCCCTGGCTTAGGAATTTCAGTCCCTATGCCGGCCATTGCTGGGCCAACGGCTTTGCAACGTTCCCGCAGGGCAACGACCAGGAGTCAACATCCGAAAGTATGCAGTTCAATTCATCTCTTATCCATTGGGGAACCATTACCGGCAACGATGAGATCCGCGACCTGGGAATCTACCTTTACACAACCGAGCAGACCGCCATTGAAGAGTACTGGTTTGATATGTACGACCGCAACTTTGGACCCACCCAGCAATACAGTCTGGTGTCGCGCGTCTGGGGAAACAGCTACGACAATGGAACCTTCTGGACCAACGATATTGCTGCATCCTACGGCATTGAACTCTATCCCATTCACGGAGGCTCACTTTACCTGGGCCACAACACGGCCTATGTAACCAGGCTCTGGAACGAAATAAAGGTCAATACAGGCATTATGAGCAACGAGGCCAACGCCAACCTGTGGCACGACGTGATGTGGTCGTATCTGGCCTTTATTGACCCTCCTGCGGCCATCGCACTCTATGACTCCTATCCCGACAGGTCGCTCAAGTTTGGCATTTCAGATGCCCAGACCTACCACTGGCTTCATGCCATGAATGCCCTTGGACGCGTAGATGCCACCATCACAGCCAATTACCCGATTGCGGCAGCATTTAAGTTAAACGAAGCCATCACCTACGTGGCGCACAATTATTCAGATGCCCCCATTACAGTCACCTTTTCCACCGGCTATGAGCTGGCGGTACCTGCCCGTACCATGCGTACCAGCAGGGACATTGACATTTCCGGTGTTCTTACTTCATCGTTCAGCAGTGCGTATCCCGGCGGAAGCGTAGAGCTGACCCTTACAGCAGATGGGGGAACTCCAACCAAAGTGGAGTTTATGGATGGTACTGTTTCACTTGGAACCGTCACCACAGCGCCCTTTGTCCGGAATGCCACCGGGCTTACACCCGGCAGGCATAACTTTTATGCCAGGGTGTTTGAGGGTGAGAGGTTCAATACCTCCAACAACGTACAGGTTCTGGTTGGCAGCCAGGTGCCTTATGGCGGAACGCCCTGGACGGTTCCCGGCGTTATTGAAGCAGGGAAATACGATCTGTTTGAAGGAGGCAAGGGACAGAACATCGCATATCTGGATTTATCGGTCAATAATGAGGGCGATTTCAGGACAGATGAATATGTAGATGCCTCAACCTCCACTGCTGAGGGGGCTTATGTCGGCTGGATTTCAGCCGGTGAATGGCTCGAACACACGGTTAACGTCACCCAGGCAGGATTGTATTCATTTGCCTTCCGTTATGCCTCAGGGAATCCTGCCGGCGGCGGTCCCTTCTCCCTTGAACTGGACGGGAGTCCGGTTTCGGGACCCATAACTGTACCATCGACAGCAATCAACAACTGGGATGTGTGGGCCTCCAAAACAGTCACCGACATACCACTTACGCCCGGAACCCATGTGCTGCGTGTCGCCTTTGCGGGTGGTGAATTCAATCTTGGGAGGATGACATTCACACGCACCGGCGATATACCATTCAGCTATCCCACAGCTAATGCCGGCCAGTTCGTGAAGGTGGTTCTCCCGGCCAGCACGGCCCAGCTTGATGGCTCGGCAAGCACTGAATCGACCGGTCAGCCATTGACATATGCGTGGACACAGATCTACGGACCGTCGGTAGCTCAGTTTACCGAAACATCGGTGGTAAATCCTGTCATCAGCAACCTGGTGGAAGGGGTATACAGCATCAGGCTCACCGTTACCAACAGCGACCTGCGCACTTCCACCGACGATCTTTTTGTGATTGTAAGCAGTACCGAGAACCTCTCGCCCATGGTGGCACTCATGGCGCCGGCCAATAATTCCGTCTATCCTGAAGGAACCGAAATTACCGTCACCGCCAGCGCCAGCGACTTTGACGGAACCATCGGGAAAGTGGATTTCTACAGAGACGGTCAGTTTATCTCTTCGGATGACGCTGCTCCATACAGCATTATATGGACGCCGACTGCAGGCAGCTATGTTATTACCGCCGTCGCTACCGATAATCAGGGTGCTGAGAATACCTCACAACCCATTAACGTCACCATAGCGCCCGTGCAGAGATGTTCCGGTTCCTCCACAGGAGCCATTAACGGCTCATTTACATTGGGTTACAATTACTCGTTCGAGACTATTGGCACCGATGTTGTCATCACCTTTGAGCTGCTCGATGACAAGGCGGGGGTTATAGCGTATCTGTGGAACAAGAACCCTTTCTGGGAAAAGAGCATGACAAACATAGGCGGCAAGGTATTTACGACAACCTTAACCGGACTGGCCATGAACGAAACCATTGAAGTAGCCTGCAAGTTTGCCTTTGCC